>JAUHYO010000063.1 GCA_030426325.1 Gammaproteobacteria bacterium
TCTTCAGCAGCGCGAAGTAGCGTTCGCTATCCTTGGGGGGGCGAATCTTGCCGGAAATGGTGTCGCCGGTGCGCAGGTTGAAACGGCGAATCTGGCTCGGGCTGACGTAAATATCGTCGGGGCCGGCAAGATACGAACTGTCCGAGGATCGCAGGAAGCCGAAGCCATCCTGCAGAATTTCGAGCACGCCGTCGCCGTAGATATCTTCGCCGTTCTTGGCGTGCGCCTTAAGAATCGAGAAGATGATGTCCTGCTTACGCGAACGGGCGAGACCCTCCACACCCAGTGACTCACCGAGCTCAACCAAAGCCGCCGCCGGACGAGTCTTCAACTCCGTCAGGTTCATGACATTCTTGCTGGCCTCGAGTTGCTCGGGCGGAATAATCTCAAGTGAACCCTCGTCGTCCGGGTACTCATTGTTAGGAGCAGGACGGCGCCGGCGTCGGCGGTTCGGATTTCCCTTACCTTTATTGCCAGAACGGGAGGCGCGGGGTTTCGCTGGTGTTGTTGTATTAGACAAAGATCTTCTCTCAGATGTTGGTGTCGATGAAATCAGCCAATTGGGACTTTGACATCGCGCCCAGTTTTTGCGCCTGGGGTGCGCCGTCCTTGAACAGGATTAGTGTTGGAATACTGCGAATACCGAATTTTTGTGCGGTGTTCGGGTTCTCATCGACATTCAGTTTGACGACCGCGAGTTTGTCAGCGTATTCGTCGGCGACCTCGTCGAGGAGTGGTGCAATCATTTTGCAGGGTCCGCACCATTCGGCCCAAAAGTCGATCAGTACGGCTTTTTCGTTGTTTGTGACGTCGGCATCAAAATTGCCGTCCGTGGTGTGCACGATCTTGTCGCTCACTGGCTACATCCTCCAAATGAAGTGGTTGTCTACAGGTGGTTTTGCTCGCTGTCAGCCCCTCTGACACTCGAACTTGCTTAAAACGGATGACGCTGCCCGAACTATCAGGCACTATGTCGCAGCTTTAATGCCGACTTTTTCCGGCTTCTTTCTGGTTTGTATGGAAAGCGAAACTGGCGGGTGCGACGGGTGTCGCGTCGAATTAAGGCCAATTTGACCGCTTCGCGAGCCAATTTGCAAGCTTTTACCTCATATTTTCTGGTTCTAATTCTATGTCTGAAAACCATCTGAGCGACCTCAGATTCGACTCCTTGCAGCTGCACGAGAGTATCCAGGCCGGCATTCGCGATGCAGGCTTTGAATTCTGCACGCCAATCCAGGCCAGTACCTTGCCGATCGCGCTGAAGCCCAGCGATGTCGCCGGACAGGCGCAAACCGGCACTGGCAAGACCGCAGCCTTCCTCATTGCCGCATTCCAGCGCCTGATGAGCAACCAGGGCGCTGTGCCCGAGGGCAAGAAGCAGCCGCGGCTGTTCGCATTGGCGCCAACCCGCGAACTTGCCCTGCAAATCGCCAAAGACGCCGAAGTCCTGGGCAAGCACACCGGGCTGACCGTCGGTCTCGCTTACGGCGGGACGGACTATGAGAAACAGCGCAAGCACCTGGCGGAAGGCGTCGACCTGTTGATCGGCACCCCCGGGCGCATTATCGACTTTTTCAAGCAGGGCGTTTTCAAACTCGACCAGGTCCAGGTTGCGATTCTCGACGAAGCGGACCGCATGTTCGATCTCGGCTTCATCAAGGACATCCGCTATTTGTTGCGCCGGCTTCCACCGCCGGAGCAACGGCTTAATATGCTTTTCTCTGCAACGCTGTCGCAACGCGTTATGGAACTCGCCTATGAGCACATGAATGAACCGGAACTGATTCGCATCGAACCTGAAAGGGTTACCGCCGACAAAGTCCGGCAGGCGATTTTTTACCCGGCTAACGAGCACAAGCTGCCCTTGCTCATCGGACTCATCCGCGAAATCGGCGATGTGCGGACCATGGTCTTTGTGAACATGAAGCGGGAAGCGGAGAAAGTTCAGGACTACCTGGTCGCCAATGACATTCATGCAGCAGTCATTTCCGGCGACGTACCGCAAAACAAGCGGCAACGCATGCTCGCGGAATTCCAGGAAGGCAAATTACGCGTACTCATCGGGACTGATGTCGCATCGCGTGGGCTGCACATTGAGGACGTCGAGTACGTCATCAACTATGACCTTCCCCAGGACCCCGAAGACTACGTCCACAGGATTGGTCGAACGGCGCGTGCCGGTGCATCCGGCAATGCGCTCAGCATGGCCTGTGAAACCTATGCTGTCGCTTTGCCCGATATCGAAACTTACATTGGCTTCAAGATTCCGTTCGCCAACTACGATCCCGAGGCACTACCGGAACTCGTCAAGCCGAAGCCGCGCAAGCGCAAGCCGCAGTCCGGTCGCGGTGGCAGATCCGGCGGCAGTCGCTCGGGTGGCGGCCGATCCGGTGGCGCCAAGCGATCGCATCAGGGCCGCCGTTAGGCTCAGAGCATATCGGCGACGCGTTCAACGCCGCGAAATTCGTTACAGGGTGTGGCAGGCGAGCGACTGTCGGGCTGCGTGACGCGCACCAGCATCTCCATACCATAGGTTCGCGCACTCGTTAAAACCGGGACACTGTCGTCAACGAACAGCGTCGTTGCAGGATCAAAACCGGTACGCCTCTGTAGCGCGCTCCAAAAGTCCTGGCTCTCTTTCGCATGACCATAATCGTGCGAGCTGTGGATCTCGTCGAGGTAATCGCCAAGCCCGGTCTTCGCGTCCTTGATCGCGACCATGTCGGGATGTGCGTTGGTCACCAGCAGCACCTGGATATCCTTATCCCGCATCTGACGCAGAAACTGTAACGCACCGGGCAGATAGCCAATGCGATGACTGACGTCGTGATGCAGCTGCAGGACGTCCAGCTGCAAATGCTCCGCCCAGTGTTGCAATGAATACCATTCAAGTTTGCCCTGCATTTCGCTGAACTTGCCAAACAAGAGATCGCGCGCTTCCTCGAACGGCATGTCATTCGCGGCAGCGAATCGTCTCGGCATCAGCTCCTTCCAGACGTAGTTATCGAAGGCAAGATCGAGGAGCGTGCCGTCCATATCGAGCATCAGGGTTTTGGTGCGTTGCAACGCGGTTTGTGGTTCGAATTTCATTGCTATACTGCGCGACCCGAACTGGTGCAGGTAATCCGATGAAGTCACTGATCGACCCCGTCATTGCGCTGGCCGAAGACGCTGGCCGCGCAATCCTGAAAGTCTACGCGTCAGACTTCGACGTGCAAAGCAAAGACGACGATTCACCGCTGACGCAAGCCGACCTGGCCTCAAACCGGTGCATTGTTGCCGGGCTCAAATCGCTGACTCCCGATATTCCCATTATTTCCGAGGAACACGGACTGCCGGCATTTGACCTGCGCAGCGGCTGGGAACGCTACTGGCTCATCGATCCGCTCGACGGCACCCGGGAGTTCGTCAATCGCAATGGTGAATTCACCGTCAACGTCGCCCTGATCGATCATCAAAAGCCGGTCTTCGGTGTCGTACACGTTCCGGTGCAACAGAAAACCTACGTCGGCTGCGAAGGCTATGGCGCCGAGCGACGCGACCAGGACGGCAGCGCAACATCGATTCGAGTTTCGCCAGCCAGCGCGTCTCCGGTACGGGTCGTCGGCAGCCGTTCGCACCGCGGTGCAAGCCTCGACGCCTACCTCAGGAATCTTGGCGAATGCGACATGGTTCCCATGGGCAGCTCGCTCAAATTCTGTGTCGTCGCCGAAGGCAGCGCGGACATTTATCCGCGCCTCGGCCCGACCTCTGAATGGGACACGGCCGCCGCCCAGGCGGTGGTTGAACAGGCAGGCGGATGCGTGCTTACGCTCGACGGTAAACCCATGAAATATAATACAAAAGACAATATTCTGAACCCGTATTTCTTTGTCATAGGCCCGACCGATCACGACTGGTTGGCGCTGTTGCCTGACACCGAGTAGCATCTATTCATGGCTGAAAAAATCGATACCGAATCGTTTAAGGTGCTCGACCGGTTACGAGAATTACGGGTCAGTCATCGCGATCTCGATTACCTGATCGATCGCCTCCAGGACGATCCGATGGTCGACCAGTTGCGCATCCGGCGACTGAAAAAGCGCAAGCTGCTGCTGAAGGATATGATCACGACGCTTGAGAGTGAGTTGATCCCGGACCTCGATGCGTAAATTGTCGCGCCGAAAGTTCGTTGCCGGCGCACTGCAACTGAGTGCTTTGTCATTGCCCCTGCCCCAGTGGGCGTTCGGCAGCACCGGCGAGATTTCTCCCCGCGTAAATTACGCCTTGCAAATCGGCGAGACGACGGTGTCCTATGGTGGACGCACGGGAATGGCAATGGGTGTCAATGGTTCGGTGCCGGGACCATTGGTACGGCTCCGCGAAGGACAGATCGCGACGCTGGATGTCAGCAACGCACTCGCAGAGACCAGCTCAATTCACTGGCACGGCTTGCTTTTGCCGACCAACATGGACGGCGTTCCCGGTTTGAGTTTTGACGGAATCGGCGTCGGCGAAACGTATCACTACGAGTTCGAGGTTCGACAGAACGGCACGTACTGGTATCACAGTCATTCAGGCCTGCAGGAGCAATCCGGAATCTATGGGCCGCTGATTATCGATCCAGAGGGCGTCGATCCGGTCGAGTATGATCGTGAATTCGTCGTGTTGCTTTCGGACTGGACCTTTGAAGACCCTTACCGCGTGCTGCGAAACCTCAAACACACGGAAGACTACTACAATCGCAATCGCTGGACCGCAGAGGATTTTCGCCGCGAAGCGAAAGAGCGCGGCTTCGGCAAAGCAGCAGCTGATGATGCAATGTGGGCAGCCATGCGCATGTCAAAAACCGACATCGCCGACATTTCGGCTGCCACCTACACTTACCTGATGAACGGCCGCGACGCCGCTCAAAACTGGACAGGTGAGTTTGAGCCGGGCGAGCGGGTAAGGCTGCGGTTCATCAATGGTTCCGCGATGACGTTCTTTAACGTGCGTTTGCCCGGATTGCCTATGAGCGTGGTCCAGGCTGACGGTCAGAATATTAAGCCGGTTGAAGTTGACGAATTCCAGATCGGCGTTGCGGAAACCTATGATGTCATCGTGGAGCCGGCTGCCGGCGCTTACACGATCATGGCCGAGTCCATGGATCGCAGCGGCTACGTACGAGGTACGCTGACTTCAAACACGGCCCGTTCTGCCGACGTGCCTGCGTTACGCGATCCGCCAATCCTGACAATGACGGACATGGGCATGGCGCACGGCGACATGGGCGACCATGCCATGCACATGAAGCCAGTTTCGCACGACCATCGTATGGGTCCCGGTGTCGACATGGTTGCACAGGTGCCAATGTCACGGCTGGATCACCCGGGCCTGGGGCTCGACGATGTCGACCACCGCGTGTTGCGATACTCGGATCTCAGGAGCCTCGAACGCAACGAGGATGACCGCAAACCCGGACGCGTTCTCGAACTTCACCTGACCGGAAACATGCATCGCTACATGTGGTCGTTTGACGGCATCAAGTTCAGCGAGGTCAAAGGGCCAATCGAATTCGAATTGGGCGAGCGCCTGCGTCTCGTGCTGGTAAACGACACGATGATGGCGCATCCGATACACCTGCACGGCATGTTTGTGGAACTGGTGAACCGGAATGCAGCCTTCAATCCGCGCAAGCACACGGTCAACGTCAAGCCCGCAGAGCGACTGGTCGTCGACCTAACCGCAGACGAACCGGGCCTCTGGGCATTTCACTGCCACCTGCTGTACCACATGAAAGCCGGCATGATGCGCGCAGTTCGGGTCGCGCCACCGGGCGACGCGGCGTGAAACGCTTATTGGTAGCCAGTGCACTGACTGCAGCCGCGTTCGGGGCCGCGAACGCCGAGGAAATGCGATTCGCAACGGTCACTGCCGAACGGCTGGAGTGGCAATTCAATACCGATCAGCTATTGTTTGATCTTGAGGCAATTTACGGCGGTGATGAGCACCGTCTGGAGTTCAAGCTGGAAGGCCACAGGCCCGAGGGCAGTGATGCCGAGTACAATGCTCAGCTTGTTTACAACCGGCCGGTATCGCCGTATTTCGATCTGCTCCTTGGCGTGGAGCTAATCGAGGGCGACATCGGCACGACCAGCGGCGCATCGATCGGCATTGAAGGAATGGCGCCGCAGCGCATCGAACTTGACGCTCATGCGACAATCACTGAGGACGGCGACGTGCTATTCCACGGTGAGTTTGAGCGCGCCTTTCTCCTGACCCAGAAAATTAATTTGTTACCGCGAATCGAAGTATCCGCAGTCCTGACAGATCTCGGCGTCATAGATGCTGGCTTTTCCGAGCTTGAGTTGGAATTTCGCGTGCAATATCAAATTACGCGAAAATTTGCACCGTATGTCGGTCTGTCGTGGCAACGAGTCCTGGGTGACACCGGTCGTCTCTTACGACAGGCGGGCGAAGATACCAACAATACTGTTGCGCTACTCGGCGTATCTTTCTGGTTTTAGCCTCTCGGGCCGATATGTTTGTCGCCGCGCGCTGCAGCCAGCGCCACTTGCCTGCGGCGCTCCTCCAGTCGGGCCTTGCGGTCCTCGTCGCTCTCGTTGATGCACTTGGGGCAGGAGACGCCCTCGCGGTAGTCAGCCGACTTGAGGTCGGCGCTGCTAAGCGGCCGGCGGCAGGCATGGCACTGGACGTACCCCCCTTCGGCGAGATCGCGGTCAACAGCGACGCGCGTATCGAAGACAAAGCACTCACCTCGCCAGCGATTGTCCTGCTCCTCGACCTCGCTCAGGTAATTCAGGATTCCACCCTGCAAGTGGTACACCTCGTTGAAGCCAAGCTCCATCATCAACGCTGTTGCCTTTTCGCAGCGAATCCCGCCTGTACAGAACATGGCCAGCGGACGGTCAGTTGATTGCGCGGCGAGCTCCTTTGCAAACTCGGGGAACTCGCGGAAGCTGTCATTCCCGGGGTCGACTGCCCCCGGAAACGTACCAACTTCGATCTCGTAGTGATTGCGCGTGTCGATGACGAGTACTTCAGGATTCGCGATCAGCTCATTCCAGCGCTTCACATCGACATGCTCCCCGGTTCTGCGATGCGGTAGCAAATCGGGGCGGCCCAGCGTGACGATTTCGCTCTTGACCTTGACTCGCATTTTTCTGAATGGCGCATCGTCCGAATCCGTCCAGCGCGCATCCAGAGCGTCGTCAATATTGAGGCGACGACGAATCCACTCCATTACTTCGCGGATCGATTTCTCGTCTCCTGCCAGTGTGCCGTTGAATCCCTCATGCGCAACCAGCACCGTGCCCAGCAACTGCTGCTCGTCACACAATTGCTTCAGCTCATCGCGGAATGCCTCTGGGTCCTGTAAATCCAGGAAGCGGTATAGAGAAACAACTTTCACTGTTCTGTAACGGTCAATGACAGGATGCTGTGCCGGATTTCCTCGCCCAGCACCAGGCGCGCGTCGATTCCGATATTGGTGAGGTCGTCATCAAATTCGATCAGGTTGTCCGAGTTCTTCCTCAGAACATCAAGGCTCTCGAGTGTACGAATGAAATCATGAAACAGACTCTTGTTGAAAAAGTCCGGCGAATGCAGGCCGTAGATCATCGACAGTCGCTCCGCACTTTGCTGACACATCGTTTCCAGCCGCTGCCGCGACAGCACACCGGAACCGTTACGAATCAGGATCGCAATCACCAGGTAGAAACGCTGCAACATCGGCACCATCGACTGGCCAAGCATCAACAATTGAAACGCCTTCTCGGAACCGGCAGGCGGTCGAACCAGTGACTTCTTATCGGCCGTGCAGGTTAGCAATTCCAGCTCAACCAGGGCCTTGATCGCTTCCGTCGTCACATCGTCTATATCGTCAGAATCCCACTTCATGCACAGTTCTTTTTTCATGAACGGGTAGATCAGCCGGATCAGTCGCTGCAATTCGGTATGTTCAAGTTGCCGCCCCTGGATGAAACAGCAGGCGACTGACGCCGGAACTGCCAGCAGGTGCAGGATATTGTTTCGAAAGTAGGTCATCAGGACGGCGTTGTGTTCCGTCATGTGTATAACCTCGCCCATCGGGTGGCTCGAGCGACTGATAACCTCAAGCTGTTCGCCATGCGCAATGATTTCATCGGCGCTGGCCTCTGGCACCGTGACCAGTTCCGAATACCGAAATCGTTTCAGAACCTTGAGGCTGAGATCCAGTTGACGGCGCAGCTCGCCAAGACCAATGGTTTGTTTTGGCGTCGCCAGCAAAACGTAGGCGAGCAAACTGATCGGAGTGACCGCAGCGGCTGAGTTGATGCCTTGCATGATTTCGGCACCAAGCTCGTCTACGACATCACTCAGCCAGGGCGGCCGCTCACCATTGTCCGACTGATGCTCACGCCAAGCCGGATGCATTCGGTCCAGCATTGGCGCCAGCTCAATCGGTTCCGCAATATTGACGTACACCTTGCCGAAATGATCGCGCAGTGACTTGATGGATCGAATCAGTCCGCCGATCGATTCCTTCTGTTTTTCCGCGCCCGCCAGCTCGCTGATAAACGCATCGCCTTCGATGAGTTTTTCGTAGCCAAAATAAACCGGCACAAAGACAATCGGCCGCTGCGGATTCTTGACGTAGGAGTTGACAGTCATCACCAGCATTCCGCCTTTTGGCGTCAGCAACCGGCCCGTTCGACTCCGGCCACCTTCGATGAAATATTCCATCGAATGGCCTTTAACCAGTACCTCATGAATGTAGGCATCAAACACAGCGGCATACAGCCGGTTGCCCTTGAAACTCCGGCGCAGGAAAAATGCGCCGCCGCGCCGTAAAATGCCGCCGACAATTGGCATGTTCAGGTTTATTCCAGCGGCCACATGCGGCAGGTGCAAGCCCGACACGTAGGTTACGTAGCCGAGCAACAGGTAGTCGATATGACTGCGATGGCAAGGCACGTAGACGACTTCCTTGTCCTCGGCAACCTGGTGGAGACGATCCATGTGGTTGAGTTCGACGCCATCGTAAATCCGGTTCCAGAGCCAGCGCAGAACGCGAACCAGCACCCGGATCGTCGGATAGGAAATATCCGCCGCAATCTCAAGGGCATACTTTTCTGCCTTGCGACGCGCCAGTTCCTGTTTGCGAATATCATCGCCCGCCTCGGCATCGATAACCCGGCGCACCGCCGGTGCCCGAAGCACCTGCTTGACGAGAGTACGGCGGTGCGACAGGTCAGGTCCGACAGTCGCTGTCCTGCGTTGCCGGAAATGGACGCGAAGGATGCGGGAAACCTTACGAACGGCAACCGACGACTCAATGTCCCCGGTGCAGATTGATCGAATAGGCAGCGCGTCGCTGAAGCGAAGCAACGTGTCACGCCCATGCAGGATCGTGGCGAAAAACTTTCGGGTGCGCCCGATTACGTCCCAGTTCTCCGAAAACAGGATTTTGAAAAATGACCGTTCTTTTTCGGGTGAACGCCCCCAGTAAATCGCCACCGGGATCAGCAGCAACTCCTGCTCACAGTTCTCTGCACCGACAATCAGGCGCTTTAAACGCTCTGAACTCTTGGTACTCGGGCGACGCGTCCAGAATCCTTTGAGCCGGCGCATAACAACGAAACGATTCGATTCTCGAACGCCGCAAAATTCGAATGATTCAGTTGGGGACGGGAGGCCGTGCGTCGCGCAGGCTTTTTCGAGCGCCAGTACATCGGCGAGTCCACCGGTCTCGAGGACATAGCAAACGGCTGCGTCGGCATCGCCGATGAGCTCGGCGGGCGTTTCCGGCTGAATCGCGGGGCGCGCCCACATCGAGAACACCTTGCCTGCCGACCAGTAGAGGGGCCGAAAAATGAGACCTGCGATGTTCATGGCGGACAAGTCTACCCAAAAGAAAGTCGCAGCAGACCGTTGACTTTTGACTTTTTTCGACGGCCAGAAACGAAAGAACGGTGGCAGTCATCGACTGCCACCGTCTTCGTGTTGCCTTAAGTCGCCGCGTTTAGTCGCTTGCGTCTTCAATAGCCTTTTCGGCTTCAGCGGCTTTCTCTTTCAGCTTGTCGCCAACGCCTTCGGCTTTGTCCATCGCGTCATGCGCCAGGTCTCCGGCTTTTTCTTTGCCTTCTTCAAGCATTTCGCCTGCTTTGTCTTTGCCCTCTTCGAGCATATCGCCGGCGTCGTCCATTGCGTCACCCGCTGCGTCCATCGCATCGTCGGCTGCGTCTTTCGTCGCGTCCATTGCATCATGCGCGGCATCTTTCGCCGAATCCATTGTTGCCACCGCAGGCGAACAGAGCAAGACTCGCGATCAAAATCAGTAATTGTTTCATTGTTTCTATCCCTCTCGTTTTTTTAATCAGTAATGTTCATTACGAACTGCGCCAGATATTCGTTGATCTCGCCGATATTCTGCGTCAATCGATGATCGCCATTGACCAGGTGCAATGTCGCAGAACACGCCCGGGCGAATCGAATACTGTTCTCAACGGGCACAATATCATCATGCCAGCCGTGCACAATGCAAATCGGCATGGACGGCGGCGACGGCGTAAGCGCCTCGAATCCCTCCATATAATAGGCTGGCGCCAGAACAAACAGGCCAACAGCCCCCAGCGAATCCGCCGCTGCGGTCGCGACATGTCCGCCCATACTGGACCCGACAAGGATCAGTTTTTCCGGAATATCCGAACATTCCTGCTGCAGTTTGCGGACTCGTTCGGTCGGATCGGCGATGCCCTGGTAGTCAATACTGTCGGCCTTCAAGCCCATTGCCCGGACGCGTTCCGCCATTGCGCGAATTTTGGTACCCCAGGGCCCGCTCTCCTGCCCGTGTGAAAAAACGACCATAGTCATACGAGTATTCCATCCCCTGTGTCACAAAGTTCTTCAATATGCCGTGCCAGCATCCAGTCTCTGTCCTGCCCCCACAATACCAGCTCACCCATGCGGACAGTTGGCACGCCCCAGGATCCGTCGCGCATCATGGACTCGCGATTGCCTTCGATGGCAGGCCGCCAGTCGTCGCCTTGCATCGCCTTCTTGACGTCAGGCCAAAACAGGCCACAGCGATGCGTGACAAGTCGCATGCCTTTGTCTGACGACACGTCAATCGCTTCGGACCAGATTGCTCGCCCCGCATGCAGAACAAATTCACGTCCACGCTTCTCGGACTCCGCGTAGAGAAAAACAGCAAGACATCGTTCTGCGCCTTCGCCGACAGGATCGGCGATTTTTCCAAACGGTATGCCGCGTCGCCGCGCCTCGCGATTGGCGTCCTTGACGATATAGAGCAGTTTGGCGTTCGGTACGCTCATCCCGCGCATCACCATCGGCAACACCGGGCGAATTTTCACATCGATCCCGTATGCGTCTGCAATCTCAAATGTGCTGTGCAACGCGAGGTAGGAATACGGACTGCGAAATGAATGAAAGTATTCGATCGGCGGCAATGCTTTCGCCGCCGATGGCGGCCGGACCGGCAATGAAATTCGAGTTGCCTGCCGTATCGACTTCAACCGGGGATCCGGTAATTGGCTTTTCGATACGCCCAGCGCGTCAAGGCGGTCTGTCAGGTAATGCAGGCGATCGATGCCCCAGTACCACTCACCTGCGAAGTAGAGCATTGCACTGTTGTAGTGCCCCAGTCGGTCTTGCAGCGCCTGCGAATCATCGATCAGCGAATTGGCCGCACCACGCCGCGTCACCGATTTGCTGATTTGAGCAGCCGCCGATGCGTCGCCTCGCCAGTAAATTTGCAGCGCTTCGGAAAGCGCACCGGAAAACGCATTGCTGCCGGCGCTCGCCGCAACCGCATCGGACAGTCCGGCGCGATACTCGGTTGGCGGCAAGTTGGCCTTGTCCAGAAACGGAATGCCGAGTTCGAGCGCCAGTCGTCTGCAATCAGCGATTGCGTATTCGACCAGCATATCCGGAGCCGGTTGATAACCGTCGCCCATCGCTTTCGTCAAATACACTTGGAGTTCGATCTCATAGTGTTCTGTGAGACTCGGCAGGTAATGCGAAAGAATGTAGGAATAGGGATCGTCGATTTGCAGAAACACACGAACAACCGGGTGATCCTGGCTGAGGCGGTATCGCGTGTCCCTGAGCCATCGCCAGGCACCGGCGACACGATGATTCAGCATCAGGCGGAGAATTTGTGACCGCAGTTTTTGCTGAATGCTCACGCTTCGT
>JAUHYO010000064.1 GCA_030426325.1 Gammaproteobacteria bacterium
ATAGAAACTACGAGACGGCGGTCAAACAGGCGGGCGCTACCATTCTGTACACCTGCAACCAGGAAAAGTACGAATGTGTGAAAGCCTATGCAGGTCCGACACTCCAGAAGTTCTCCGGGTTGCATGCGATGGCAAACACGGTGGGGCGTTATTTGCTGGCGAAAATTGAGCAAGGTGAGCAAACCGCCTATGTCGCTATTGTTGTCGGGCGGACCTTCACCGATATTCACGTTGTTGAAGTAAAGAAAATGGATGAGGGCATGGTGACCCTTGACGCCGCCGCTCTGGGCCAGGGACTTGACGTTAATGGCTATGTGATCGTCGAAGGCATCTACTTCGATACCGACAAGGCAACGCTCAAGTCAACGTCGGAGTCGGCGTTGTCGGAAGTTGCGAAATTATTGGGCGAACGTCCGGAGCTTAAGGTCTGGGTTGTCGGCCATACTGATTCCCAGGGCACGTTCGCGCATAACATGACGCTGTCAGAAAATCGGGCGCAGGCCGTAGTTAACGAGCTGGCGACAAATTACGGCGTCAGTCGTGATCGCATGGAGGGACACGGCGTTGGTCCGCTTGCGCCGCAGGCTTCCAACCGCAACGATGGCGGTCGCGCCAAGAATCGGCGGGTTGTTTTAGTCGCTCGCTGAGCTGCAGCCAGGGCTGGATACGTCAACCGGGTCAAGCGCACGTAGCCCCGAGACGGCATTGCAACGCAAGTGCTGTGATGTTGACGTTAATCCGGCCACTGGTTTGCCTCTTCTTCGAAGCGGGCTCGTTGTGGACGGACGACGCAAAAGCGGTGGCCTGTTGGCGCTTCCATCACCACCCAGCCCTTGATCGCCTTGATTCGCTTCGCGCCGAGCTTTTCCAATCGCAGAACTTCCGCATCGATATCGTCCGTTTCGATGTCGATATGGACGCGGCTCGGGTGATCAACGTCCTGCAACTCAATGTGCAGGTTGTTCGCGCCGGTCTGCAGCAGCTCGTAGCTGGCCTCGCTTGGGTCCTTCGTGAGTTGCCTGGGAAAGCCCAGTGCCTCACTCCAGAAATTCGCGGCCTTATCCATATCGGCGTTCTGGCAGTCAATAATGAATCCGGCAAGCTGGCTCTTGTGCATCAGGGATACTCCTTACAAGCCTAAATGACGCATGAAATGCGGCAGGAGTTTTTCGGCTGTCGATTCAAGGTCGAGCTCAATTCCCTGCCGGTGAAGGTCGGTCATTTTGAGGTCAGCATAGCCGCAGGGATTGATGCGCGTGAAGGGTTCAAGTTCGACGTTGACGTTGACCGCCATGCCGTGAAAACTCGATCCCCGCCGTATCCGCAATCCGACGCTCGCAAGCTTGTCGCCGTCAACATAGACGCCGGGTGCATCTTTCCGGGCGTAGGCAGAGATGTCGTGCTCGGCGGCAAGATCGACGACGCTTTGCTCCAGTGCGCTCACCAGGCACCGCACACCAATATTGGCGCGCCGGATGTCGATGAGCGGATACACCATAAGCTGACCCGGACCGTGGAATGTGACCTGGCCACCGCGATCGATTTGCACAACGGGGATGTCGCCGGGTGCGAGCAGGTGTTCCTGGCTGGCATTCAGACCCATCGTGAAAACTGGCGGGTGTTCGACAAACCAGATCTCGTCCGGTGTGGATTCGTCGCGTGAGTCTGTGAACGACTGCATCTCGCGCCACAACGGGACATAGTCCTCGCGGCCACGGAAGCGCGTTTTCATAGTGCCATCAGGACGCCTTCGTGGCCGGATACGTCCCGGTAAATATCGTCAAGCTGCTGCTGGCTAATTGCGGTGACTGTCACCGTAATTGAGACGAAGTTGCCTTTGCCGCTGACATTGATCTGGATAGCCTCCTCGGCGAGCGGGCCGACATGATTTTCCACCAGAACCCTTGCCGTCAGGCGAAACTCCGGCGTATCTCTTCCCATCATCTTGATCGGGAATTCGCAGGGAAACTCGATAACTGATTCGTCACTCACGGCTTCGTGAATCTCTTACTCGAACATAAGACTGATATTGTCTTTGGTGCGCTGCCAGAAAGATCCAGCCGGGTTGTCGTCCAACGCACGCAACGGCGCCGACAGCAATCGCACACCGTCGAGACTGACACGCAAATTCGCAATTGGTTGGCCGGCCGAAACCGGGGCTTCGATGATGTTCGGAATATCGAGCTCTGACTTGAGCTTGTCATAGGCACCACGACGGACCGTGATGTACAGGTCGTCGAGAACGCCGAGTGGCGAGTACTCGTTCGCTGATTTCCAGACTCGCGCCGTCGTGATTTCTTCGCCCGCTTTGAACAGCAGGCGAGTTTCAAAAAACCGGAATGCATAATTAATCAGCGCCTGGCTACCGTCCGAACGTGCCTTGTCGCTGGATGTCCCGAGCACGACTGAAATAACGCGCATATTATCGCGATGGGCAGAGGCGACCAGGCAGAATCCAGCGTCTTCGGTATGACCGGTCTTGATGCCGTCAACCGAATCATCACGCCACAACAAGGTATTGCGGTTGCTTTGCGTAATGCCATTAAAGGTGAACTCCTTCACGGCATGCCACGGATAATAATCCGGGAACTCTTCGATTAGGGCGCGGGCCAGGGTCGCGAGATCCCGTGCCGTTGTCACGTGATTTTCTGCGGGCAGACCCGTCGCGTTCAGGAAGTGACTGGAATGCATGCCCAGTGCGGCGGCATGCTGGTTCATCATTTCGGCAAAAACGCTTTCGGTGCCTCCGATATGTTCTGCCAGCGCAACACTCGCGTCATTGCCGGACTGGACGATCATGCCGTACAACAGGTCCTGCACGGAAACACGCTTGCCTACCTCAATGAACATCCGCGAGCCTTCCGTTCGCCAGGCTTTTTCGCTGACGGTTACTTCGTCGTCCAGTGTGATCTGGCCTTGCTTGAGCGCACTGAAGACAACGTAGGTCGTCATGATTTTTGTCAGGCTTGCGGGCGCGAGCGGCGCGTCGGGGTCCAGGGCGGCGATTTCATGGCCGGTCTTGCTGTCAATCACCAGGTAGCTCTTGGCCCCGATAACCGGCGCGGCGGGTACCGGCATACCATTGGCATAAGCAATTGAAGTTAAAAGATAAAATGCAAACAGCAGGACGATTCTGGAAACCTGGGTCATAGCTACTCTTGAGGGATTATTAAGGTGTAAGTCGACGCGTATTGTACGCGGCTACTCGGAAATTAGGTAAGGGTCCGTTATGCCCAGTTTTTCCAGCTCGACGACCAGCCGGTCGTACTGTTCGACATCGGCAACCGGTCCAATCCGGACACGGTATAGCGGCGGGCTGGCCGCCAGGTCCTCGAAGACGTTGACGCCTGCGATTCCGGATTGGGCGAGGGAGGTAAGGCGGCGGTCGGCGTTCGACCGGTCACCAAAAGCGCCGACCTGGACATAAATCTTGCTCTCGAAGGCAGCGTCGGCATTGTCAGTCGGGGCTTCCTGTACAACGGAAGGCACTGACTGCAACGACGACGGCGCTGATGTTCGTGGAGGAGTTGGAGCTCGGGTCGGTATCGGCGGCTCAGGATCGGGGCCTGACGCGTTGGGAATCGGATCATCAAAATTGTAGGCAGTGACTTCGACGAGGCTGGTGCCGTCCTCGATCATATCGAGCTTGAGTGCAGCGGCGTAAGAGAGGTCGATGATGCGATTGCTGACGAACGGACCGCGGTCATTGACACGGACGACGATACTCTTGTTGTTGCGCAAGTTGCGGACGTGAACATAGGTTGGCAACGGCAGTGTCTTGTGTGCCGCTGTCATCTGGTACATGTCATAGACTTCGCGGTTGGAGGTCAGGTTGCCGTGAAATTTCTTGCCATACCATGATGCCACGCCACGCTCCTGGTAGCCGGCGCTGCTGTCCATGACCTTGTACCACTTGTTAAACACTTCGTAGGTCGGACCGTTGCCGTAACGACTTCGTGGTTCCGGTTTGGGAACGGCGTCGCCCGGCAATGACGGAATAGGTGCGCGACCAGGCCCGTCGCCCTGGATGCGGTTGCCGCCGCAGCTCGCCAGGAATGCCGCGACCACGAGGGCCAGTAGTCTTTCGGACTTAACTTGCATCGTCTGAAACTTTCGCAGCGATATGCTGACCCAACTGATGCACGGCCAGTGCGTACATTACGCTGCGGTTGTATTTGGTAATGACGAAGAAATTGTGAAAACCGACCCAGTGCTCGATGCCGTCATCGCCCTCGTACGTCAGGAGTTGTCCCTTGCTGTCGGCACAGAGATCCGTTGTGAATAGCACGCCTTTCTTGCTCAGCGACGCGACGGTATCGTCTGCTTTCAGCGTGTTGGTCGGCGCCGGTACATCGCCGCGCCAGCCGCTGCCAAGTGTCGCCATCGTTGCGACTTCTTCATTGCTGCGCCAACCATGTTCGACGAAGTAGTTGGCGATACTTCCCGACACGTCGGCCCAGTCGTTCCAGATATCGCGCTTGCCGTCACCGGTTGAGTCCACGGCGTAAGCCCTGAAGCTCGACGGCATGAACTGCGGCCGGCCCATCGCACCGGCATAGGACCCCATGGGTACGGTCGGATCGAGTTCTTCCTCACGGGCCAGGATCAGGAACTGCATCAATTCATTGCGAAAAAATTTTGCACGTGGCGGGTATTCGAATGCCAGTGTCGCGAGCGCATCGATGACACGATCCTTGCCGGTTATGCGGCCAAAATAGGTCTCGACGCCGATAATACCGACCAGCATCTCGACCGGCACTCCGGTTTCAAGCGCAATACGATCGAGCATCGTTTTGTTTTCCTGCCAAAATGCGACGCCGGCATTCACGCGCTCAGGCGTAATGAATATTTTTCGGTATTCGCCCCAGGTCAACGTGCGTTCGGCGGGGGTCGAGATTTTCCGGATAATGTCCGCTTTGATTTCTGCTTTCGCGAGCACCGTCGCGAGCGCGTCTCGTTCGAAATCATGCGTCTGTACCATTTCCTCGATGAACTCGACGACGTTCGCTTGTTTCAGATCGACAAATGCCTTGTCGGCTGCGAAAGCGCAATTGGCTAGAAGGACGATTGCGCCAAGGCTACAGAACAGTTCATTTTTCGTCATTACAGGTATCGAGGCCTTAGTGAGGTAGGAGTTTACGATGAGAATGTATCGACATCAGAATACCGAATCCGGCCATAAGCGTCACCATGGACGTTCCGCCGAAGCTGACGAGGGGCAATGGTACACCGACGACCGGAACAAGACCGGTAACCATCGCAGTATTGACGAAAACATAAACCAGAAAAGTCAGGCTGATGGATCCGGCCAACAGCCTGGAGTACGTGTCGTGAGCCTGCACGGCGATGAACAAACCGCGGCCGATTACAAACATGTACAGCACCAATAATCCCAGCACACCGAACAGTCCGAATTCTTCACCGAGCACAGCAAAAATGAAATCCGTGTGTCTTTCCGGCAGGAATTCCAGATGCGCCTGTGAGCCGTTTGTCCAGCCTTTGCCAAACAGGCCGCCCGAGCCGATCGCGATCTTGGACTGGATGATATTGTAGCCGGCGCCCAGTGGATCGCTGTCCGGATTGAGTAAGGTCAGGACGCGCTGCCTTTGGTAGTCCTGCATGAAATGCCACAGACCGAATGCGCCCGGAACGGCAAGCACGCCGAGCGCCATCATCAGACGGAATGACATGCCGGCGAGAATGATGACGATGATGCCCGACGCGGCAATTAGCAACGACGTACCCAGGTCGGGCTGCGACGCAATCAGGAAAGTCGGCACGACAATAAGGATGGCGATAATGCCAAGGTGGCCCAGTTTCGGCGGAATTTGACGGTCGTGCAAAAACCAGGCGGTCATCATCGGCACGGCGAGCTTCATCGCCTCCGAGGGCTGAAATCGAATGCCAATATCGAGCCAGCGTCGTGCGCCCTGGCCGACCGCGCCTTTGGTCAGCACGAGGACCAGGAGTATCAGGCCGATCAGGTAGGCCCATGGCGTCCAGCGGCGAAGAAAGTCCGGCGGCAACTGGGCGACGATCAGCATCGCGACCAAAGCGACGCCGAGTCGGATCGACTGGTTGATCAACAGGCGCGAGCTTTCCCCGGATGCGCTGTAGAGGACAAACAGGCCAAACGCGCTGATCAGCAGAACGCCGCCAAGCAAAGGCCCGTCAATATTCAGGCGTCGAACAAGACTTGAAAAGCTTGATACCGGCGCCGACCGCGGCGACAGCATGCGGTGTGTTTCACTCAGTCGAAGCATTGCCGTATCCAAGGTACTGGTCCATCACCGCTTTCGCTACCGGCGCCGCCACGCTGCTGCCGCTGCTGCCGTTCTCGACGATGACCGCGACTGCAATGCGCGGGTCGTCAAACGGTGCAAATGAAATAAACAGGGCGTGGTCTCTCAGGCGTTCTTCCAGTTCTTCCTCATCGTATTCCTCGTCCTGCGCGATTGAGACGACCTGTGCGGTACCACTCTTGCCGGCCATGGTGTACGGAGCGCCGACACCAATCGCCCGGGCTGTTCCGCGTGGCCCCTGCAACACGTCGTGCATCGCCTCCAGTACATTGTCCCAGTAGAACTCGTTGCCAATGCCAACATTGCCCAGCGACTTCGGCGATATCATGCGGCGCGCGCTGCTCAACGGGTCTTCGATGGCGGCGACAAGATGCGGCTGCATTCGCGACCCCCGGGTTGCCAGCGTCCCGGTCATCGATGCGAGTTGCAACGGCGTGGCGAGCATGAATCCCTGGCCAATTGACGCGATCACGGTTTCGCCGTGGTACCAGCGGCGGTTGTCCCCGTGGAAATTATTCTGTTTCCATTCGCGCGAGGGAACAAGCCCCGGCCGCTCGCCGATAAGATCGATGCCGGTTGCATTGCCGAGGCCGAAGCGGGTGAGGTACTCATGCATGTTATCGATGCCGAGGTCGCGACTAAGTTCATAAAAATACACGTCACAGGACTGCGCAATCGCATCATGCAAATCGACCGGCCCGTGGCCTTGCGGTTTCCAGTCGCGGTAGCGATGCTCGTCACCCGGCAGTTGAAAGTAACCGATGCATGCGCTCTTGCGGGTCAGGTTTGTTGCCCCGGTTTCGAGTGCGGCCAGTGCGAGGGGCGGTTTGATGGTCGAGCCCGGCGGGTAGGATCCACGAACCGCTCGATTAAACAGGGGCCGGTCAAGATTGTTCTGCAGCTCGCCAAACTGGGTTGCGCTCATGCCAACCGCAAACAGGTTCGGGTCGAAAGACGGCCGGCTGACCAGCGCCAGGACTTCGCCGCTCGCCGGGTCGATCGCAACGACAGCGCCGCGGCGTTCGCCCAGCGCTTCGAAGGCGACACGCTGAAGGTCAAGATCGATGCTCAGGTAAATATTGTTGCCGGGTTCCGGCGTCGCGTCGATGGGCAGCGAATCGAGCAGTTCACTCGAATCCGCCGGAACCTGCCGGCCGCGCGCGTTGGTGATCAGGTGGCGATATCCGGCAAAGCCATGCAGCTCGTTCTCAAAACTGCTCTCAACGCCGGTTTTTCCGGTGTGTGATGAGCCGGCGTAACGCGCCGAATCGAGGCGTTGCATGTCATTGGTATTGAGAGCGCCTACGTAGCCCACCGCGTGTGCGAACAACTCGCCATAGGGGTAGTGCCGAACGAGTCGCGGCTGAAAATCAACGCCCGGAAATCGAGGTCGCTGAATGGCGAAGTTGGCGATTTCTTCATCGGTCATACTGAATTTCAGCGTGACCGGTTTGAACTGCTGACCGCGACGACTCAGTTCCAGGAAACGCGGAATGGCATCGGCCTCGATGAGGCTGATCGCCGCCAGGCGTTGCAGCGTGTCCTCGATGTCATTCACCTGTTCGGGAATCAACTCCAGTTGATAGGCCGGCACGTTTTCTGCCAACACGCGGCCTTTGCGATCAAAGATCAGGCCCCGAATCGGTGGCACAGCCTCGATACGAACGCGATTGCCCTGTGATTTTTGGGCAAACAACTCGTGGTCGAAAACCTGCAACTGAACCAGGCGCGCAATGACAAGGCCCAGCAGGATTGTCGATATGACCGATGCGAGGATGACACGACCGATAAACAGGCGCCGCTCCGAATGGTGGTCCTTGATGGGTGAGAGGAGGTTCACCTCAGTGACCGGATTGTGTCCGGTAACGCATGCCGGACAGGAACATCATGACGACAGGCCACAGCAACGTGCCCGACAGAACCGGCCCCCAGTAGGTAACGGCCGGTGCATTGACACCGGCGACGCCATTGATCCAGAACAGCAAAAATTGGTACAGCGCCAGCATTGACAAGACCGTGGCCGTCAACTGCGGTAACGGGAAAACGCGCATCAGCAGGTGAAAGCGCACAGTCACGTAGGCAACGACGCACAGCGCAAGTGCGTGTTGGCCGAGCAGGGTCCCCTGGGACACGTCCAGAATGATGCCGATAATCCATGCGCTGCCGACGCTCCATGTGCGCGGCAATTGCATGGCCCAGAAAATAACAAGCAGCGCCAGCCAGTCGGGGCGAAATGCGGTGATCGCATTCGGCAGTGGCAACATCGTCAGCATCAGTCCAACCAGCAGCGACATGATGATTGGCAGGCGACGGGAGGCGCGGTCTCTATTCATCGCCGCCTTCCTCCACGGGCGGTGCATCGCCCGAGAAAATCAACATGACTTCACGCACCTCGCCTAGCGACGCAGACGGCCTGGCGGTTACATCCGCGTAGGGTTCCTGGGGAATGCGGGTGACCGAATCAACCACGGCGACCGGATAGCCGGATGGAAATGCGCCGCCGAGGCCGGAGGTGACAAGCAAATCGCCAACGCGGATGTCTGCGTTGTTGACGATAAAGGGCAGGCTCAGGCTGTCTATCGTACCGGTACCGACGACGATGGTGCGCAAACCGTTCCGATTCACTTCGACGGGTAAAGCGTGGTCCGTGTCACTGATCAGCATGGCCCGCGAGGTCATCAGCCCCGCCTTGATCACCTGTCCCACGACGCCATCCGCGTCAACCAGTGCCTGCCCGTCGAAGACGCCTTCGCGGGTGCCGGCATCGATTACCAGGCTGTGGTCAAACGGATTGGCATCGACCGCCATGATTTCGGCTACGCGAACCTGGTCGCGAACCTTGCTGCGGGCCTCGAGCAAGGCACGCAGCCGGGCATTCTCGGCTTCCAATGCATTGAGTTTTTGCAGGCGCGCATTGGTGAGCAGGCGCTCGGATTTGAGTCGGCCGAGTTCGAGTTCGAGGTCGCCGCGCGATGTCGTAGAGGCGCCAATCCAGCCCCACAACCGCGCTGGTGCGTCGACGATAACGCGCAGCGGATACATTGCCGCATTGATGCTCTTTCGAACGGTGTCGAGGTGATTGTTACGGTTGTCGAAATACATCAGCAGGATGCTGATGAAAATCAATCCGAGGACCCGGAGCCCCAGGGCGGGAATACGACCTGGATTATTGCGATTTTCCCGGGAAGCGACCATCGAGATCTGATGCCTGCCGTCAGGCTACCGGGACCTGAATCACTCCAGGCCAAACACCGCGGGACCGTGTTCGTCGATTAACTCGATGACGCGACCTCCGCCGCGGGCAACACAGGTGAGCGGATCGTCAGCAATGACAACCGGCAGGCCGGTTTCCTCCATTAATAGTTTGTCGAGGTCGCGCAGCATTGCGCCACCACCCGTCAGTACGATGCCGCGCTCGGCGACATCGGCACCCAGTTCCGGCGGTGTTTGCTCGAGAGCTTCCTTGACCGCGCCAACAATGCCCTGCAGCGGTTCCTGCAGTGCTTCGAGAATCTCATTGCTGTTCAGCGTAAAGCTGCGTGGCACACCTTCGGACAGGTTGCGGCCCTTGACCGAAATCTCAAGGACTTCCTGGCCCGGGAATGCCGAGCCGATCTCATGCTTGATGCGCTCTGCCGTGGCCTCACCAATCAGAATGCCATAGTTGCGCCGCACGTAATTCGTAATGGCCTCATCGAAGCGATCACCGCCGATGCGCACCGACGCGGCATAGACAATGCCGTTCAATGAGATAACCGCGACCTCTGACGTGCCACCACCGATATCGAGCACCATGGAGCCGCGCGCCTCGTGCACGGGCATGCCTGCGCCAATTGCGGCCGCCATCGGCTCATCTATAAGGAGTACCTTGCGCGCACCGGCGCCCTCGGCTGACTCGCGAATTGCCCGCCGTTCCACCTGGGTCGAGCCGTAAGGGACGCAGATCAGCACCCGCGGGCTGGGGCGAAAATACCGGGACTGGTGTGCTTTCCGGATGAAATGCTGCAGCATCTTTTCGGTGACCGTGAAATCGGCGATGACGCCGTCTTTCAGGGGCCGGATGGCAGTAATGTTGCCCGGTGTGCGGCCCAGCATGTTCTTGGCCTCGGCGCCGACGGCCTCGACGGTGCGGCCGCCCCGGCCGGAGTCCTCCCGAATGGCGACCACGGACGGTTCGTCGAGCACAATGCCGTGTCCCCGGGAGTATATGAGGGTATTCGCTGTGCCAAGGTCGATCGAAAGGTCATTTGAAAAATAACCCATTATATTTTTGAACATGTCGGGGCGGGGTCTCGAAACCGGGTTAACGGCGTAATCTAGCAATGCCCACGACATTCCACAAGGCGGCGTGTATTATTGCGTCCCCGCCGATATTGCGTCGTGACAGCGTCGCCGAAGCGGTGCATTTGCCAACCAACAACACCCCGGAATTTTCCCGTGTCACTTGATAAAGAGCAGGTCCAACATATCGCGATGCTGGCGAGGCTGAAACTCAAGCCCGAAGAGTACGCCCAGAGCATCGAAAAGCTGTCGAAAATCGTCGATTTCGTCGACCAGCTTGCAGCGGCTGATACCGAAGGCGTCGTACCGATGGCGCATCCGTTGGATGCTGCACAACGCTTGCGCCCCGACGTCGTCACCGATCGCGACGAGCGCGACCGGTTTCAGCAGAATGCCGCCTCGGTGTCGGATGGCCTGTACCTGGTTCCGAAAGTGATTGAATGATGAATCTGCACACACAAACACTGAGCGAATTGTCGGCCAGCCTCGAACGGCGGGAGGTCACGTCGGTGCAGTTGACGGAGGCCCTGCTTGATCGCATTGAAGCGCACAATGACAAACTCAATGCATTCGTAACCATTACGCGAGACGAAGCACTCGCCGCGGCTGCACGCGCAGATGCGGCGCGCGAAAAAGGCGACGTCGGAATACTCAACGGATTGCCGATTGTTCATAAGGACATTTTTTGCACGCGCGGTGTGAAAACGAGTTGTGGTTCCAGGATGCTGGATAACTTCATCTCACCCTACGATGCGACGGTCGTTGAAAAACTTGCGGCTGCCGGTGCGGTTGTTCTTGGCAAGACAAACATGGATGAGTTCGCGATGGGCTCATCCAACGAAACGAGTTTCTATGGGCCGGTGAAGAATCCCTGGAATCTCGATTGTTCTCCCGGTGGTTCGTCGGGCGGTTCGTCGGCGGCCGTTGCCGCCCGGTTCGCACCGGCTGCCACGGGTACCGATACCGGCGGATCGATCCGGCAACCGGCTGCCTTGACCGGTACGGTCGGTATCAAACCGACCTATGGTCGTGTATCTCGCTACGGCATGATCGCGTTTGCATCGAGCCTCGACCAGGCGGGTGTGATTACTCGCAGTGCGGAAGATGCGGCTCGCCTGCTCGGCGTGATGGCCGGTTTCGACGAGCGGGATTCAACGTCGATCGATCAGCCTGTACCCGATTACACGGCCGATATTGCGACATCGATCAAGGGCCTTCGCGTCGGTATCGTCCGCCAGCATTTCGACGCGGGCCTCGACGAACAAACCGGCATCCGAGTTAAAGAAGCAATTGCTGTACTTGAGTCGATGGGCGCGACCACGGTCGAGGTCAATTTGCCGAGCATCGATTTGTCGGTGCCGACGTATTACGTCGTTGCACCGGCAGAGTGCTCATCCAACCTGTCACGATTCGACGGCGTTCGTTTCGGTTATCGTGCGAAAGATCCTGAAGATCTTCTTGATCTTTACTGTCGCAGTCGTGG
>JAUHYO010000065.1 GCA_030426325.1 Gammaproteobacteria bacterium
GAGCGGCTCGCCATCATCAAGCCCGAGGGCCTGATCGATGTTTCGGATTTACCCGCCAAGTATCGCAACACCAAGGCAGGGCCCGTTGCCGAGATCAATACGGTCTGTGAGGCGATGCAGCTGACCGAGGCGAACCTGAAGGAAAAACTGCAGCAGGTCGAGCAGGATCTGATCGGACAGGCCATGCAGGCGTCTGACGGCGTCGTCGCAAAAGCCGCACGCCTGCTGTCCATGCAACGCACCACACTGGTCGAGAAGATCGGCAAGTACAACATCGCCGTTTAGGCGTCGCGCGTCGGGTTCCCGGCGCCGCAGTCCCGATTTCGTCACAACGCCGGCTTTCCGGCAGACCCAGCGCCGTGTCAGGTTTTTGACGCCAACATGATGTACGGGAAAACCATAAGTGCCTAAAAACTAAGGAAAAGTATCTTTGGCACGTAACTTGCAGTTATTCATGCAGACATGAACGAATCACTGCAGGAGCGCCGGATTGGCCACATCGTCACACAACGTCGAGCAATTGCACGAGGCCTTTGAGATCTTCAGCCACCAGTCACAGCTGCTGAAGACCGGCCGTCAGCGTATCTCGAAACTGCCGCAACAGAACGAGCGTCTCAGCACCATTGGCGAGATGACGGCGGAGTTTGCGCACCAGGTTCGCACCCCCCTGGCATCGGCCATGTTGTATGCAGGCCAGCTCGATACCTCGAACCCACGCCAGGCCCGTATCGCAAACAAGCTGATGCTTCGCCTGAACGACCTCAAGCGCATGGTCAACGACATGCTTGGCTTTGCCGCCGACGTGCGCGCTGATCATGTAGAGGTCAATGTGCGGGATCTGTTCAACGAGGTTTGCGACAGCATCCACGGACAACTTGGCAATAAAACGACGCTTCGCATGCTGGTGACGGATGAGGAACTGGGCGTTGCTGCAAACAAGGACGCATTGAAAGGTGCCTTGCTCAACCTGGTGATCAACGCCGACCAGGCTTGCAGCGAAGGCGCGAATATTTTGCTGCACGGCCACCGTCACGGTGACGACATTTACCTGTGTGTAACCGACGACGGTCCGGGCATTCCACCGGACGTTCAGCCTCGCTTGTTCGACGCATTTTTTACCACCCGACCACAGGGGACCGGTCTCGGTCTTTCGGTCGTACAGGCTGTCGTTGCCGCTCATGACGGAGAAATTTCAGTCAATACTTCGGATCACGGCAGCAGTTTTACGATCCGCATTCCAGGTATCCGCCGACAAGGGGTCGCACAATGACCCGGTCCGCCGTACTGATCGTTGAAGACGATGCCAATCTGCGTGCAGCGCTGTTCGATACGCTGGCAAGCGACGATCAGCCAGTCTTTACGGCAGACAATGGCGCGACTGCGCTGGAGATTATCGACAGCTCTTCGATAGGACTGGTCGTGACAGACTGGCAAATGGAACCCATGGATGGCATGACCTTGCTCAGCAAGATTCGCGAGCAGCATCCAACCTTGCCTGCAGTCATGATGTCTGCCCATGGCACCGTCAGGAACGCGGTTGATGTCATGCGAAGCGGCGCATCGGACTACCTGGTTAAGCCATTCGAGGCAGATGAGCTCAAGGCGGTTGTCGACAAATACCTGAAGTCATCTGACAAGGGCGACACGCCAATTGCGGCCGATGCGGCAACCGTTGAATTGCTGCAGATCGCAAAACGAGTAGCGGGCACCGACGTCACTGTGACGATCAGCGGCCCGTCGGGTTCCGGCAAGGAGGTGTTCGCGCACTACATACACGATCAATCGCCACGCAAGGAGCAAGCATTTGTTGCGATCAATTGCGCTGCAATTCCGGAATCCATGCTCGAGGCGGTGCTGTTCGGCTACGAAAAAGGTGCATTTACTGGTGCTACAAATGCGCATCCCGGCAAGTTTGAACAGGCGTCCGGCGGCACCCTGTTACTCGACGAAATCTCTGAGATGGATATTGGCCTTCAGGCGAAACTGTTGCGGGTTATCCAGGAGAAGGAAGTCGAGCGCATTGGTGGCCGCAAGGTCATCCCACTCGATGTGCGTGTGCTTGCAACGACCAACCGCGATCTGCGGGCGTACGTGCGCGACGGCAAGTTTCGAGAAGATCTTTACTACCGGCTGAATGTTTTTCCGCTGCACCTGAAGCCGCTCGCAGAACGCCGTGACGACATCCTGCCATTGGCCGAGATGGCACTGCAGCGGCACAGTGACCGAGTCGTTGGCCTGACGGATTGCGCGCGTGATGCCTTGTTGCGTCACAGCTGGCCCGGCAATGTCCGAGAACTCGAAAACGTTATCCAGCGGTCCCTGATCCTGCACGGCGGGCCCGAACTTGCGGCTGCGGACCTGGTATTTGAGTCACAACCCGTTTCGGAAGCACACGAGGGAGACCTTGGCGAAGGCCTGAAGAACAGGGAGTTCCAACTGATTCACGACGCATTGCTTGCCCATGACGGCAAGCGTGCGGATGTTGCGAAGGCGCTGGGTATCAGTGCCCGATCTCTGCGTTACAAACTGGCGCGTATGCGCGCGGAAGGATTGACCATTCCGGGAGAAAGCTCATGAATGAAATCAGTGCAACCCAGCTTCTCGGTCAGATTCGAACCCTTGGCAAGGATCTGCAGCCGATTCAGCCAAATGTCGAGCCAGCCAAGACCGGATTCAACGATCTCCTCAAGGCGACGTTGAATTCGGTCAACGAAGCTCAACAGCAGTCCGCGGCAATGAAAACCGCATTCGAAAATGGCACCAGCAACAGGAGTCTTGCCGAGGTCATGATCGCCGGGCAAAAGGCGGATCTGTCGTTTCGCGCGGTAACCGAAGTTCGCAACAAACTGGTTACAGCCTACCAGGACATTATGAATATGCCGGTGTGATCAAGTGTCACGCGGTCAATGACGAAAACAAGGAACGCATAGAAAGTCATGGATAAAGGAACTGTAATCGAATCAAGCGTAGTACCGTCGAGCCACCTGAGCCTGGCGGGGATTCTTCGCATTCCCGCCGTGCGGCAGGTTGTGCTGTTGTTTGGCGTCGCGGCGGCAGTCGCTGCAGGTTTTGCGGTCGTACTGTGGTCACAATCACCTGCGTACGCCCCTTTGTATGCAGATCTGGATACACAGGAAGCCGCCCAGGTTGCCGAGGCATTAAAAGCATCGGAAATTAAGTACAAACTCAACGCCGACGGCAGCATCCTCGTCGCGGAGAATCGCGTACACGATGCACGCCTGCAGCTGGCATCACAGGGGCTGCCGCAAAGCGCATCGGCTGGCATGGACATGATGCAGGAACAATCCAGTTTCGGCGTCAGCCAGTTCATGGAAAGCGCTCGTTATCAACATGCGCTCGAAGCGGAACTGGCACGAACGATCTCCTCGCTGGGCGCGGTTCGAGAGGCACGCGTCCATCTTGCCTTACCGAAACAAACGGCCTTTATTCGCGACAGCAAGAACGCCAGTGCATCGGTACTGTTGCATCTTTACCGCGGCCGGCTTCTGGAAGCTGACCAGGCTTCGTCCATCGTGCACCTGGTTGCATCCAGTGTGCCGAACCTGGTGGCCAGCGACGTCACCCTGATCGACCAGAATGGTCGCTTGCTGAGTTCCGGAACGGATCAGCCAGCGGATGCAATGGCGGCAACTCAATACAAGTATTCAAGGCAACTTGAGGAAACGTACAAACGCCGTATCGAAGACTTACTGACGCCACTCCTCGGTGCCGGGCGCATACGTGCGGAAGTCGTGGCCGATATTGACTTCACCTACGTCGAGGAAACGCGCGAGTCGTTTGATCCGGGACGGTCGGTCGTTCGCAGCGAGCAGATTAATGAAGATCAGACCAGCGCTCTGGGGGCGCTGGTGGGCGGAATCCCCGGGGCGTTGAGCAATCAGCCGCCCGTCGATGCCGCATCGGCTCAGCAACAGGCTGCGGCGAGCGGTGCAATCGCATCCGAGGCGGAGCAGGTCGAGCCACAAAACCTGTCGAGAAGCAGCACGCGAAACTACGAGGTTGACCGAACGATTCGTCATACGCGACCTCAGTCCGGGGCTATTCGCAAACTATCCGTTGCGGTGCTGGTTGATGATTCGCCGCTGTCTGAGGACGGCGAACAGTCGACCATCAGTGAAGCGAATATCGAACGCTATACCGCGTTGGTGAAAGAGGCCGTCGGGTTCAGCGAAGCACGGGGCGATACGGTTGTCGTGCTGAGTGAAGCGTTCCTGCAGGTTGAGGAAGTTGCGGAGGCACCGCCACCCGCGTTCTGGGAGAAGCCAATTTTTCGCGAGTCGATCAAACAGGTGTTGGGTGCGATTGTCGCCCTGGCCATCGCGTTCGGTGTCATTCGACCCATGTTGCGTGGCGTAGTCAGCGGCGGAACGCCGGTCGCCGGTGAATATATCTCCGGCGGTGGCCAGTACACCGGCGGCTTCGGTACACCACAGCTGGCGGGTGGCGCAGGTGCTGCCCCAATGCCCAACTACGAAGAGAAAGTAGCGGCAGCGAAGAACATAACCGGGCACGATCCGGCGCGAGTTGCCCAGGTAGTCAAAAAATGGGTGAGTGCAGATGACTAGTTCGGCCAGGGAAATGAGCGGTACCGAACGCGCCGCGCTGCTGTTGATGACTCTCGGCGAAAACGAAGCGGCCGAGGTTCTCAAGTTTATGGAAACCAGTGAAGTGCAGAAACTCGGTAGCGCGATGGCGACGCTGAAAAGTGTCAGCAGAAACGACGCGGACCAGGTCCTCGACGTATTTATTGTCGATGTCGAAGACCAGACGGCGCTCGGCGTCGACACGGAAAACTACGTCCGCAAACTTCTTGGTAATGCGTTTGGTGCTACAAAGGCCAATGCCTTTCTCGAACGCATCGTCAGTGGCGATGATGCGAAGGGGCTTGAGGCCTTGAAGTGGATGAGTTCCCGTGAAGTCATCGACATCATCCAGGACGAGCATCCACAAATTATCGCCATCGTTCTGGCCTACCTGGACAATACACAAGCGGCTGAGGTCATCGAAAAGCTACCCTCGGAAATGCGCTCGGATATTGTCATGCGTGTCGCACGCCTGACGGACATACAGCAGAGTGCGCTGGCCGAGATTGAAAACCTGATTGCCAACAAATCGGCTAACAGCAGCCGCGGTGCCACTCGCAAGGTGGGCGGCGACAAGGTTGCAGCGGCCATTGTTAATGCGCTGAAACCGGAACGAGGCGAAGCCTTGCTAAACGAGATCAAGGAGCGCAATGCCGAGCTTTCGCAACGTATTGAAGACATGATGTTTGTATTCGATACCTTGCTCGAAGTTGACGACCGTGGCATCCAGGCACTGCTTCGCGAAATTTCAAACGACTTGCTGGTTGTTGCGTTGAAGGGCTGCGACCCGGAAATCAGCGACAAGATCCTCGGCAATATGTCCAAGCGCGCAGCGACATTGCTGCGTGAGGACATGGATGCGAAAGGCCCGATCAAGTTAAGCGATGTCGAAACCGCGCAAAAGGAAATTCTGGATGTAGCACGACGCCTTGCCGATTCCGGCGATATCAACCTGGGACAGGGCGGCGAGGAATATGTCTGACGAAGCGGCAGCAAAGACCGCACAACGCTGGGACGTGCCTGCAATTGATGGTTCGGACGGCAAGGGCTACCTGACCGCCGGTCGTTTGCAGGAATTGCAGAAAGACGCCTACGACGAGGCCTGGCAAAAAGGTCACGCCGACGGTGTTGCCGCCGGTGAGCAGGCCATTCTTCAACGTGCCGCACGTTTTGATGAACTGTTACGCGCACTCAGTCGCCCATTCGACGAACTCGACGAGTCCGTCGAAAAACAGCTGCTGGAGTTGACGACCGCCTTGCTCAAGCAGCTGTTCCGGCGCGAGATCAAACTCAATCCTTCGCATGTCATCGGTGTCGTTCGCGAAGCGATTCAGGCCTTGCCGATTGCGAGCCGGTCGGTACAGGTGCACCTGCACCCGGATGACGCGGCGCTCGTGCGAGAGATGTTGCGGCCAGCGGATAACGAACCGGCATGGACGATCGTTGAAGACCCGCTTGCGAGTCGCGGCGGTTGCCGGGTAACTACCGAAAACTCACAAATCGATGCCAGTGCGGAATCCCGCCTGCATGCTGTAATCAGCCGATGTCTCGGCGACGAGCGCGAACAATGACAGAATCCGCCGTAGTTCATGTCGGCCCGGATCCGGATCGAAACCTCGAACGCGCATTGCGACTCGGCCCGTATGTCGATCGAGCCTGCGATCAATCACCCGAACTGGTTGTCGAAGGCGTATTGCGCCGTACTGTCGGGCTGGCGATGGAAGCCGAGGGCTGTCACGCCGCACTGGGTGGCCGTTGCGACGTCGTCGCATCGGACGGCCGTCACGTCGAAACCGAAGTCGTCGGTTTCTCTGGCGAACGACTTTTTCTGATGCCCATCAGCGACATGCGCGGTGTCGTACCCAACGCGCGCGTCATCCCGGTTGCCGAAGCACCCGCTGTGGTCGTGGGCGACGATCTGCTCGGACGCGTGCTGGACGGTCGCGGCCGGCGGCTTGACGGTGGCAAGCCCCTGGCTCGCGGTCAGAGCGTGCCGCTGATGGGGCAGCCTATCAATCCGCTTCAGCGCCAGCCGATCCGGACGCAACTCGATGTCGGCGTTCGATCAATCAATTCTTTGTTGTCTGTTGGCCGCGGACAGCGACTTGGCCTGTTTGCCGGCAGCGGCGTCGGCAAAAGCATGTTGTTGAGCATGATGACGCGAAACACGGAGGCCGATGTCGTTGTCGTAGGGCTCGTTGGCGAGCGTGGTCGTGAGGTCAAGGAGTTCATCGATCATTCTCTGGGGACTGAAGGCCTCAAGCGCTCGGTGGTGATCGCAACGCCGGCGGATGAAACGCCGCTGATGCGATTGCACGGTGCCTGGTTAACGACGGCCGTCGCGGAGTACTTCCGCGACCAGGGCAAGAACGTGTTGCTGCTGATGGATTCATTGACACGTTTTGCACAGGCACAACGCGAGATCGCCCTGGCCATCGGCGAACCGCCGGCGACGAAGGGATATCCACCATCGGTATTCGCCAAGTTGCCGCAACTGGTTGAACGCGCCGGGAACGGCTCGGATGGCAGCGGCTCAATTACGGCCATCTACACGGTACTGGCCGAAGGCGACGACCCGAATGATCCCATTGTTGATGCATCGCGTGCGATCCTCGACGGGCATATTGTCCTGTCACGAACGATGGCCGATGCGGGGATCTACCCGGCGGTCGATGTTGAGTCATCCATCAGTCGTGCAATGAATCAGTTTGCAAGCGACAGCCAGCAGCAGCTTGTTTCGCGGTTCCGGCAGGTTTATTCAACCTACCAGGAGAATCGCGATCTTGTCGCGGTGGGCGCTTACCAGCCTGGCTCGAATCCGCAGCTGGATGAAGCGATTGCCCTGTGGCCTGCCATCATCGAGTTCCTGCGACAACACCAGAACCAGAAGATCGATGCGAAAACCAGTCTCGCCGGGTTGCGTGAGCTCTTTAACGCGGTGGACGCCGGGGATGCTGACGATGAGCCCGGGCAATGAAACGCAAGATCCGAAAAATAAGCAAGGTGGTTTCCATCGCCGCGTCCGAAGAGCGTCGTTTCAGCGAACAGGCAGGACGATCGCAGCGGGCGTTGAATCAACAAATGGAGCGTCTGAAGGAACTGAATGCGTATCGACGCGGCTACAACAGCAAGTCGCCCGTTGCGGCGGGGATGAACTCGGCCCACTGGAAGGACTACCAGACATTTATTCACCGACTGGACCAGGCGACCCGCACCCAACAGCAGGTCATACGTGAGTGCGAGCAGAATCTCGAGATGCATCGGCGGCGCTGGATGGTTAAACGGCAGAAACTCGAATCGCTCGAACGCGTGCTCGAGAAGTGTCACCAACGCGAAGCGGTATACGCAAGCCGGCTGGAGCAAAAGCAGCTTGACGATCTGCCGGGTCGCCAGGTCTCGATCGTGAAATCCGGCAACAACTGAAAGCTGGCATACATCTTGCTCTAACAAAGGCAGGGATTACACAACCAACAAGGACACCGCATGTTTGCGACGTTGAATTTGCAGATAACAGCGCTTCGTACACCGCTCGACGGGGCCATTGAGCCCAGTGGCATACCTATCGACGGTCGCTCGGCCGGCCAGGCCGGATCGCTCTCATTTGCCTCGCTGATGGCCGCACAAACCGATTTGCAGCCGGCCCAAATGCCGGTCACCGGCGAAATTTTGCCGGAAGACGGCAATGACTTGCCGCCTGTTGTTCCTCCGAAGCTCGCGGACGAACCGGAACCCCGGCCCGAGACGGAGTTTTCTGCGGCCGTGACTCGCCGCGAACTCGACGCGCCCGATACAGAAATGCTGGCGTTGAACGTTGAACTCGCGGTGCCGTATTCGCCCGCACGAATTCCGTTGATCGACCCGGCTCAGGCCACGCTGTTGCCAGTCGGGCAAATGCCAGCGGTCGTCGCCGGGCAACCTGAATTGACAGCCAAGACAGTCGACGCTATGCCGGGTGCGATTTCGCTGGAAGCCGAACCGCAGGCTGATCTGAGACAACGAATCGCTGCGACATTGGCAACACAGACGCAGGCAGCAAGCGTTCCTGGCGCCGTTCCTACAGAAATGGCCGAAGGCAGTGAAGCGCCAGTCGTGCAGCCGCTTGCCGAGAGCCTGTTGCGCGACAAGGCACCGCAGGCAATACCCGATGCTGCTAGGCCGGTAGTCGTTCCTATTGACGATTCGATGATCAGGCGGAGTGAAGCATCAGCGGGCGAGCGAATGCCGATGCCTGGCGTCAGCGTTTCCGCACTGGAAACGTTTCAGCGCCCGGACACACGGGTCGCTGCGACCTCTTCGGTCCACAATGTGACAGCGACCCATCTGCCCCTGACCCTGTCGCAATTTAGTATCGACGCGGCCCAAAGCCGCACTGAGTTGTTCACCGACACCATCAACACGCCTGTCCGCGATGCGGCGTGGGGCGACAAACTTGGCGAGCGGGTCTTGATGATGAGCGGCAACCAGATCAAGACTGCGGAAATCAAATTGACGCCAGCCGATCTCGGACCGTTGCGCATTCGCATCAGCGTGGAAGAGGGTGCCGCTCACGTTGCGTTTCACGCGCAACACGCAGTGACCCGAGAGGCAATCGAGCAGGCAATGCCACGGCTTCGTGAGATGTTGGCCGACAGCGGTTTGTCGCTCGGACAGGCCGACGTGAGTGACCAGGGTGTTGCCGACGGCAAGGCCGACCGGGAATTTCATGCAGGCGGCAGGGGTGGCATCGGCGCGGACGGGCTGGATGATCCCGCTGAGTCGGAGCACTCGGAGCGACGGAAAACCGTCACCAGCAGCAAGCTGCTCGATACCTTTGCCTGATACGTCAAGAATCCGACAGGCAGACACCCATCGACTGGATTGATAATAAGTCACAACACATTGAAAAATAACGAAAAATAGATAGCCCATCGTGCTTGGCACGACACTTGCATTAACCAAGGCAGGACACATTGGAGCAAGTGATGGCTGAAGAAGCGACAGAAACCGAAGGCACCGAAGCGGCGGAAGCCCCCAAGGGCGGCATGATGAAAAAGCTGCTGATTGGCATCGGTGCATTGGCACTGGTCGGCGGCGGCGTGTTCGCTGGCAAGACGTTCATGAGCGACGACGAGTCAGCGACGGAAGAGGCGGTGGCAGAAGAGGCCGCCCCGTCCAAAGAGCCGGCACTCTACACAAGCCTGCATCCCCCGCTGGTCGTCAATTTCAAGGATTCCAGCGGTGCGTCGCATTTCATGCAGATCACGATGGAAGTCATGGCCCGCGAACAACGCGTGATCAATGCTGTCCGTGAGCACACGCCCGTCATTCGGAACGCGCTGATCCTGCTCTACAGCGGGGCGATCTACGACGAAGTATCAACGCAGGATGGCAAAAAGAAGATGCTGGCCGACGGCCTGAAGGAAATTCAGAACGTCATGACTCAACAGATTGGCGAGCCCGGTGTTGAGGCGGTGTATTTCACGGCCCTGGTCATCCAGTAGACGCCACGATGACTGACGAAAACAGCAACGACCCGGTTCTTACCGATGACGAAAAAGATGCCCTGCTCGACGGCATGTCGAGCGGCGAGATCGAGGTGCATTCGAGCAAAGGACCTGCCTACGCGTCGGTAACCGATTTCGAGGTGGGTCCCCGGTTTCGAATCGTCACCAACAGCTATCCGCGATTGCAGAACCTGAATCGGCAGTTTGCCTCAAAAATTGGCAAGCAGGTCGAGGCGCTGCTGAATGCCGAGTGCGCTGTAACATTCGACCATATCGATACCTGCACCTACAGTGAATTCGGCGAGCGCCACCAGCGGCTCGCGTTGTTAATCGAATTCGCGCCGAAGCCGCTGCAAGGTTCCGGGTTAATCAGCCTCGACGCGGCGCTGGTCGAGACATTGGTTGAAACATTTTATGGCGGCGCAGGTAACGATCCGTCACAGCAGGACGCAGACTTCTTTACCCCGGGTGAAGTCAATGTGGCGACGCTATTTTGCCGCGCCGCCATCGCGATACTCGGCGAAGTCTGGCAGCCGATTGCCGAATTCAAGCATGAAATTGTCGCATCGCATCTTAGCTCCGGTGTGATGGATTGCGTTGACGGCGGCGATACAGTCATTGCCGCTGAATTCAACCTCAAGGTCGGCGACAAGGAACAGGCGTTTCATATCATCTGGCCGCACAACACCGTTGCATCGCTGGTTCCCGTCTTTGACGGTCAGAAACGCGAGCGCGACGTCGCTGAAGACGCGCGCTGGGAAAAGTCGATACGCGCCCGGGTTGTCGATTCGATCGTCAGCATCTCATCCAGCGTCGGAAAAACCCCTATGACACTGGGCGCCATCGCGGACCTCAAGCCCGGCGATGTCATTTCGATCAGCAATCCGCAGAAAAGCACGCTGTACGCACGCCATGTGCCCATTCTCGAAGGTCGGTTTGGCGTCCATGACGGTCGTCACGCGATCGAAGCGACGCATTGGCTTGAACCCGAAGTCGGGTCCACGCCTGCTAACCCATAGTAAAACGAAGGACGTTCACCCATGGAAAATAAAACGCCGCATTCCGGCAACGATAACAACGAGGCAGCCACCGAAGGTCAGGCGAGCCCGCAGTATTCACCTGATGAACTCAGCAAAGGACAGAAAGCCGCAGGCGGCGATCGATCCGATGTGAATCTGGACCTGGTGCTGGATATTCCCGTCGAAGTGTCTTTGCGCGTTGGTTCGACTGACATTTCCATTCGCGATCTTGTCTCGCTGGTTGAAGGATCCGTCGTTGCACTCGACCAGGATGCCGGGCAACCGATGGACGTCCTGGTCAACGGCACGCTGATTGCCCACGGTGAAATTGTCATCGTTGACGACCAATACGGTGTGCGGTTGATCGACGTCGTGAGTCCGGCCGATCGCATCGAGCAGCTTCACTAGCCGGTACCGCCATGACAACTGAATCCGCAATGATTGCAGACAAAGCCGACGCCGCCGTGACCAGCGTGGCGCCGGTCGTTGGTGGCGGCGAACTGCTGGGCATGGGTATCAGCATGGTGATCGTCGTTGCTGCCATCCTGCTCCTCGGCTGGTTCTATTCGCGTTCACGCCTGGCCGGTAGCGGTCACAGCGAATTGATCAACGTCGTCGCAACGCGTGCGCTTGGCCCAAAAGAGCGCCTGATGGTCGTTGAGGTTGCAGACCAGCAGCTGCTGATCGGCATGACATCAACGTCGGTTCAAACGCTGCACGTTTTCGACAGCCCTGTATCAATTCCGGAATCGTCTGGAGTTGGCGAAGGCTTTTCCGCGCGCCTTAAGTCGGCCGTGAAGGAGCTTCGTAAGTGAGATTCCTGGTCGCCGCAATTGTCATGTTGCTGGTCTGCACGACGGCCGACGCGCAAACGGCGCCGTTGGCGCTGGCGGGCGAAGCCACAGAAGGGCAGAGCTATACATTAAGTATCCAGATACTGGTGCTAATGACGCTG
>JAUHYO010000066.1 GCA_030426325.1 Gammaproteobacteria bacterium
AAACTGCACGCCGTAAAAATGTCGCGACGCATCTTCCATAGCCGCCAGTGGCGAATTGGGACTGCTTGCGGTGGCCGTGAAACCGGGTGGTATGGCCGCGACGCGATCGCCGTGACTCATCCAGACTTTGAGTATCGACTCTGACTCGGAGTCGCTCAGGCCGCCGAACAATGTCGAGCCCTGTGGCTTGATTTCGGCATAGCCGAACTCGCGATGCGATGACGACTCGACTTTACCGCCCAGTTCGGCCGCCATCGTTTGCATGCCGTAGCAAATACCCAGAACCGGCACACCCAGTTCAAATACGGTATGCGATACGCGCGGCCCGTCGTCAAAATGTACCGATTCGGGACTGCCAGAGAGAATCACGCCCTTTGGCGCGAAGGCGGCAATGTCCTCATCGGACATGTCCCAGGGGTGAATTTCAGAGTACACGCCCCACTCGCGAACGCGCCGGGCAATCAGTTGAGTGTATTGGCTGCCGAAATCGAGTATCAGCACCCGGTGCGCATGAATGTCAGGATGCATCAGGTCTTGGATCGGTAATTGGGTGCTTCTTTAGTGATGGTCACATCGTGCACATGGCTTTCGACCATTCCGGCACCGGTAATGCGAACGAACTGCGGCTTGGTGCGCATCTCGTCAATGCTCGCACTGCCCGTGTATCCCATTGCTGCCCGGATACCACCGACCAGCTGGTGCACGATTGAAATCATGCTGCCCTTGTAGGCCACGCGACCCTCAATGCCTTCCGGCACCAGTTTCTCTAGTTCTTCGGTCGCATCCTGGAAGTATCGATCCTTGGAACCATGCGAAGCACCCATCGCGCCCAGTGACCCCATGCCGCGATAGGCCTTGTAGGAGCGACCCTGGAAGAGTTCGACTTCGCCAGGCGACTCTTCGGTACCCGCAAACAAGCCGCCGATCATCACCGAGTAGGCACCGGCGACCAGCGCCTTGGCAATATCCCCCGAGTAACGAATGCCGCCATCCGCGATCAGGGGAACGCCGGATTTTTTGAGTGCTTCTGCGACTTCGGCAACCGCGGAGATCTGCGGTACGCCTACGCCCGCGACGACGCGCGTCGTGCAGATCGAGCCCGGGCCGATGCCAACCTTGACCCCGTCGGCCCCCGCCTTGACGAGTGCCAGGGCCGCGTCACCGGTGACGATGTTCCCACCGACAACCTGCACCTCCGGGTGCAATTTCTTGACTCGCGAGACGCGTTCCAACACACCTTTCGAAAATCCATGCGACGTATCGACGACCAGCAGGTCGACGCCGGCTTCAACCAGCGCGTCAACACGATCGTCCGTATCCTGCCCGGTACCCACAGCAGCACCCACACGTAACGCGCCGCTGTTGTCTTTGCAGGCATTCGGGAAATCCTTGGCCTTCTGGAAATCCTTCGCCGTGATCATGCCGCGCAATTCAAAATTGTTGCCGACGACCAGCACCTTCTCGATGCGGTACTTGTGCAGCAAGGACAAGACTTCTTCTTCGTCGGCACCTTCTTTAACGGTGACCAGTTTTTCTTTCGGTGTCATCACCGTCGAAACCGGCGCGTCAAGCTGTGTCTCGAATCGCAGATCGCGATGCGTCACGATGCCGACGGTATTATTGCCATCAACGACCGGCACACCCGAAATGCCCAGAGAACGCGTGAGGTCGATGACTTCGCGGATGGTCATGTCCGGTGACACGGTGATCGGGTTGCGCACCATGCCGGATTCAAATTTCTTGACGGCGTAGACCTGCTTGGCCTGCTCCTCGATGGCCATGTTCTTATGGACGATACCCATGCCACCTTCCTGTGCCAGCGCGATCGCGAGTCGCGACTCGGTCACCGTGTCCATCGCAGCGGACAGCAGCGGAATATTCAGACGGATTTCACGAGTGAGTGATGTGCTCAGGTCGACTTCCCGTGGCAAAACTTCCGAATAACCGGGTTGCAACAGTACGTCGTCGAATGTCAGAGCTTCCTTGGCGATGCGCATGGATGAGTCTTCTGTCGGGTGGGGGTAAACGCGCGATTGTACGCGGCTCGGATTTGCGGGTAAACGGCAGGGGGTTCGATATACTGCGCAAATGCAATCGAATGACCCCGCAACGGCGGCAATCACCGTCAGTCAGCTCAATCGCCGCGTCAAGACCCTGCTTGAGCAGGGCATGGGGCGATTATGGGTGGAAGGCGAGATTTCCAACCTGTCGCGTCCGGCGTCCGGACACATTTACCTGAGCCTGAAAGACAACAGCGCCCAGGTCAGCGCTGCCTGGTTCCGCCAACGGCAGCGGGGCCCGGCGGTCCGGTTCAAGGACGGTGACCGGGTTCTCGCCTACGGTCGCGTCAGTCTGTACGAGGCCCGGGGCAACTATCAGCTCATCATTGAGCAAATGGAGCCCGCCGGCGAAGGGGTTTTAAAGCGCCGGTTTGATGCCCTGAAGCTGAAACTATCGGCCGAAGGACGGTTTGACGAGGACCGGAAACAGCCACTGCCGACGCTGCCGACATGCATCGGGGTCATTACATCACCGAGCGGCGCCGCGATTCGCGACATCCTGAGCGTTCTCGGCCGGCGCTTTCCCGCCGTTCCCGTCGTTATTTACCCGGCGGCCGTGCAGGGTGACGCGGCACCGGGCGAGCTCATGATGGCCTTGCAAACGGCAATCGAACGCAAGGAATGCGATGTGCTGATCATGGGTCGTGGTGGCGGTTCGCTTGAGGACCTGTGGGCATTCAACGACGAACAACTCGCACGGGAGATCGCCGCCTGCCCGATACCAATCGTCAGCGCCGTCGGCCACGAAGTCGATTTCACGATCGCGGACTTCGTCGCGGACGTGCGTGCACCGACGCCGTCAGGCGCGGCCGAGATGGTCGTGCCAGACCAGGTCGCCTGGTTACATCGCATCGACGTACTGGGCACCCGCATTGCGCGCGTCGGTCAGCGCGCACTCGAAGACCGTGCGCAGTCGCTGGACTGGCTGGGGCGACGGCTCATCGCCAGCAGCCCGGCAGCGACCTTGCGGCGCCAGAACGACAAGCTGCGCGAAGACAGTGGACGGCTTGCATCGGCGATGCGCCAGCAACTTCTGCAGCAGCGAAACGCGTTGCAGCGCGCGGCGGGCAAGTTATTGCAGCAATCCCCTGCCCTGTCGGTGCAGCGTTCAATCGGCCAACTGGCAACGATACGGCAACGCCTTGGAACATCGGCGCTGAAGGCATTGGGCGATGCCAGCCACCGTATTGCTTTACTCGGCCGTGCCCTGAACTCGGTGAGCCCGCTCGCAACCCTGGATCGCGGCTACGCGATTGTCCAGGACGAAACGAGTGGTCGTGTACTCACCCGCGCCAGCGATGTCACCACCGGCGACAAGGTTCGTGCGCGACTTTCAGAAGGCGAACTGGTCGCGACGGTTAACAAGGTCATTGGAAATGATTAAACGATGTTCATGGATTGCGACCCTCTTGCTGGTCGTTGGAGCCGCGCAGGCGATAGAGGAGTCTCCCCGGCCAGGTGGCGTCGCCCTGATCGAACTGGGCAGTGCAACGTTGCCTCCGCCTCGGGTGACGCTTAACGACAAGCCCCTGCTGGTGATGAACAGGGACGGACTCTGGGTTGCCGTCGCCGGGATTCCGCTGGAAACCGCGCCGGGTGAATTGCCGGTTTTGGTCAATGGTCGGGAACAGTCGATCACTGTCGTCGGCCACACCTATCGCGAACAACGAATAACCGTCGAAAACGAAAGTTTCGTGACGCAGAGTCAGGAGCAGCTCGACCGTATCTTCAGGGAGCGAAAGATTATCGATGGCGTGCTGGGCAGTTTTCGCGACGTTCCGGTGGACGGTGTGGCGCTGGCGGCACCGATCAACGGCAGCCGCAGCCCAAGCTTTGGCTATCGGCGCTATTTCAATGACCAGCCGCGCTCACCGCACAAGGGCATGGACATCGCCGGCAAGACGGGTGACCCCGTCATTGCACCGCGTGCCGCCCTGGTCGCTGCGACCGGCGATTATTTTTTCAACGGCAATACCGTTTTACTCGATCACGGGCAGGGATTTGTGACCATGTATTGTCACTTGAGTGAAATCTCGGTCGAGCAAGGCGAAACTGTCAACCTTGGCGACATCATCGGTGCAGTCGGTGCGACGGGCCGCGTCACGGGACCGCACTTGCATTTCGGCACCTATCTCAATGGAACTGCCGTCGATCCGGCAATATTCCTGCCATCACCTGCGTCCGATTGAGCGGGTGGTTATTTTTTCGCGTTAGCCGACTGGCCTAATCGCAACAGCTCTCGAAAAAGTCGCAAACCAATGGTCGAAACGCATCCATTTCGACAAGAAACGAATCGTGCCCGCGTATGCAGTCCAGTTCGACCAGCTCTGTATCGGCACACACTGTTGAAATGCCCTTCGCGAGCTCGCGCTGTTGCTCGATCGGAAACAGTATGTCCGTTTCGACCCCGACAACCAGCGCTCGATCGAGTTTGAGCTTTTTAAAGCCCGCCGAAAGTGAACCGCCGTACTCAGCAAGATCGAATAAATCGGATGCGTGCGAGAGGTACAAATAGCAGTTGGCATCGAAGGCACCACTGAACTTGTTCGCATGATTCTCCAGATAGGACTCCACTGAGAATTCAGCAACAAATTGTTCTTCGCTGCGCGCCGGATCGGTCGCGCGTTCACGACCAAAACGCTGCTTCCACTCCTCCGCCGAACGATAGGTAATCATGCCGAGTTTCCGTGCCAGTCGTTGGCCGGATATCGGCGGTGTCCCAGGATCGTAATTGCCCTTTTTCCAGAGTGGATCCGAGCGAATCATCTCACGCTGTAGTGAACGGACTGCAATACCGAAGGGCAAGGATCGCGCCGCAGACGACATGGAGATAAATCGTCTCACTTCGCCGGCATGTCGCAGGCAGTAGGCGAGCCCGCTCATGCCACCCATCGAACAACCGACGACGGTGTGCAGGCAATCGATGCCCAGATGCTTGACAACGAGCCAGGCCGACTCGGCAACATCCTCCAGCGTCAATACCGGAAAAGACAAACGATAACGCTCACCCGTTGCCGGGTTTATCGAGGCCGGCCCGGTCGATCCGAAACAGCTGCCCAGCGAGTTGACGCAAATAACGAAATACTTGTCGCTGTCGATCGGGCGGCCCGAACCAATCATGTCCTCCCACCAGCCGGCTGACTGGTCTTCTTCGGACGATGCGGCGTGGGCCGACGGCGACAGACCGCTGAAAATCAGTACCGCGTTATCCTTCGCCGCATTAAGCTCACCCCAGGTCTCGTACGCCAGCGTCGGCGATTGCAGGTGCCCCGCCCGGTGCATCCGAAACAAGCCGTCGTGCCTGTAGTATTTTCTCGCAGAGCTCATTTCTTGACCTTTTTCATCAAGCGCTTGCGCTTTCGCTCCTGTCGCGGTGTCAATATATTGCGCCGTCCTTCAAACGGATTCTTACCCTTTTTGAAAGCCAGCCGAACCGGTGTGCCTTTGAGTTTAAACGCTTTTCTGAAACGGTGAACCAGGTAGCGTCGATACGCATCGGGCAGTTTATCCGTCTGATTGCCATGGATGACGATGACCGGCGGATTGCGCCCACCCTGGTGCGCATAGCGCATCTTGATGCGACGTCCTCGAACCATCGGCGGCGCATGGGCAATGACAGCAGCCTCGAGTTCACGGGTCAAATCGGCTGTCGACATGTCCCGCATCGCAGCGGCATAGGCTCGTTCGACGGCAGGCAATAAATCGCCGACAGCCGTACCGTGCAGTGCCGAGATGGTTATGCGCTCGGCGAAATCAAGAAACGGCAAGCGCCGGTCAAGGTCGTCACGAACCTTTTTGCGCTGGTCGGCGGACAAGCCATCCCACTTGTTTGTTACGACGACCAGCGCCCGCCCGCGCTCCATAACGAGGCCGAGCAAACTGACATCCTGCTCTGTGACGCCCTCCTGGGCGTCGAGCACGGCGATCACGACCTCGGCCTGTTCGATTGCCTGCAGTGCTTTGACAATGCTGAACTTCTCGATCGCCTCGTGGACGCGCGCCTTGCGACGAATACCCGCTGTATCAATCAGGACGTACTTGCGATCGTTGCGTTCGAAGGGCACCGCGACACTGTCCCGGGTAGTCCCGGGTTGATCGAATACGACGAGGCGCTCTTCGCCGAGGATGCGATTGGCCAGTGTCGACTTGCCGACATTCGGACGACCCACGATCGCGATGCGAAGCTCACGATCGTCTTCAGCAACCTCGTCTTCGTCCTCCGGTTCATCCTGTGTGCCGAAGGCTTCCAGCACCTCTTCCATCAACGCGCCAACCCGATCGCCGTGCGCAGCTGATATTGCGATCGGCTCGCCGAGACCCAGGGCATGAAACTCGCTGTTCGCAATCGCCGATTCGAGGCCTTCGGTTTTGTTGACGGCAAGCCATGTTTTTTTCGCATGCTTGCGCGCAAGCTGGGCAACATGCTGGTCTGCTGCCGTTAATCCACCGCGGCCGTCGACCATAATGATCGCAACATCGGCTTCCTGCAGCGCACGAACCGATTGATCGACCATGGCTTCTTCAATACCTTCCTCACCGCCGGCGACGCCACCGGTATCGATGACCAGGTAGGGAATTGGACCGAGTTTGCCGAAACCGTACTTGCGGTCGCGTGTTAGCCCCGGGTAGTCCGCGACAAGCGCATCGCGTGAGCGCGTCAGTCGATTAAATAGGGTGGACTTGCCGACATTCGGCCGGCCGATCAGAGCGATGACGGGGAGCATGATTGAGCACCTTCACCGAGGCTGATCAGGACTCGTCAGCGGTAGAGGAAATATCGGGGGCCGTGCGCTTGCTGCGGTCCTGAACGACGGTGTAGGCCGCCAGGGTACCGTCGTCACTCTGGACGTAGAGCGCATTGGCAACGGCGAGCGGCGGGCTTGTAATGGCTTTGCCACCCTGCCGCAACCGAGCCACCGGCTTGCCGTCGATACTGCTAAAGAAGTGCAGATACCCTTCAAAATCACCAACAACGACGGCGGTGTGAAATGGCGTGGGCAAGGTCGGATCACGACGCAAAAGGTCATCATTGCGCCAGATTTCCGAGCCATTGGTCCGGCCCATCGCAATTATTTCGCCACCGGTGCGTGTTGTGTAGACGCTGTTCCAGTCAGCGGAAACGCCGACGTGGGTTGAAATTTCCCGCGACCACAGCACCTGCCCGGACTCCGCCGCCAGTGACGCAACGCGTCCCTGGTAACCGGCAGCGTAAACGTCCTGACCGACGACTGCGATCGAGCCGTCAACGTCGGCAAGGCGGTCAAGATCCGAACGTCCGGTAGGCAGCGACAGCATCGAATCCCATTCGATATCGCCCGTTGCAACAGTGACACCCAGCAGGCGGCCGTTGTCAAAACCGGCAATGACACGCGGTCCTACGAGCAACGGCGATGAGGCGCCACGCATGGTGAGTGCCGGCATTATCTGTTCAAGTTCCCAGCGCTGCTTGCCATCGAACAACGACAGGGCCTGCAATCGGTTGTCGATCGACTGAACGACGACGTATTCACCTTTGACCAACGGCTGGGCGAGGATCTCGCCGCCTGCGTAAGTCCGCCAGCGTTCCGCACCGGTTTTTGAATCGAGCGCGATGATATGGCCGTCTTTCGTTGCGACCGCGACAGTCCCCTCGCCAACGCCCGGCCCTGCAGACAGTTCAACTTCAAGCTCGGTCTTCCAGACAGCCTTGCCGTTGGCAGGGCTCAGCGCAAAGACATTGCCATTCTGGCTCGCGGCGAAAATATTGTCGCCGTCGGTTGCCGGCCGCAATCCGACGAGCAGATACTCGGCCTCACCGCCGAGCTTGGTGCTCCAGATGCGCTTGACGTTCAGCGAATTCTTGATATCGACCAGCTCTTTCGGTTCGAGCTCTTCGTCTTTGTCACTGAACCAGCCGCAGGACGCCAGTGTCAGCGTCGCCACAACCAGGACCGTCAATTGCCTCGTTTTATTCACTCAGATCCACCTGTTTCGGGCACCGGAGTTTCGACAGCGTCGATCTGTTCCGGTTCAGCCGGTTCACTGGCTTCGGCGTCGATCTCGGGCAGATCCAGTGCTTTCCACTGTACAAGCTGTTGATCAACCGTGCCCTGAGACAGCGGATCGACCAGCACTTTCTGATAAGCGTCCTGTGCTTGGGCCAATCGGCCGAGCGCCGTATAGGCATCGCCCAGCACCTCGCCGTATGCCGCCGCGAACGACGGCGAGTCCTCGCCTTCGAGCAGGTCGACGACATCCTGGGCCTTGTCCTGGTACAGGTAAATGCGGGCCAAACGTAAACGGGCTACATGCTTCAATTCGTCATCGGCATCCCCGTCGACAACTCCCAGCAGTGCGTCGACCGCGTCCTGATCACGATTCTTGTCCATATAGAGTCGCGCCATCGCGAGACCGGCCTGGCCGGCATACGTCGTCTTGGCGTAATCCGTTTGAATTTCAGCGGCCGTTGCTTCAGCCGCATCAAGATTGCCAGCGCTGACCTGCTTCAGCAGGCTTTCGTACGCAGCCGACGCTTCCAGCCGCGACTGCAGCTCCCAGTCGTTGTATTTCACGTAGCCAATCATCAGGCCGATACCGATAACCAGGCCGCCAATGACATACGCACCGTACTCTGACCACCAGGCGCGCATTTGCTCAAGTTGTTCTTTTTCTGAAAGTAGATCGTCCACGAAACAGCCTTTAACTCAAAATTTTAGCCAGCGTTGCCGCCAGCTCGTTAAGCGAAACACTCACCTGCTCGTCAGTGCTTCGCAATGGTTTAATACTCACCTGACCGCTGGCGAGTTCCTGTTCACCAATGATCAACGCCAACTCGGCGCCGCTCTTGTCAGCGCGCTTCATTTGCGACTTGAAGCTGCCGCCACCCAGGTTCATCTCGATCCGGATTCCGGATACCTGGTCCCGTAATTCCTCCGCCATCGAGAATGCCTTTTCAAGCGTTCCCTCACCGAGCGCGGCGATGTAGACATCGGCATCCGCCGCTGGCGCCTTGCCATCGCAGGCCTCGAAAAGCGCGACAAAGCGTTCAATTCCCATCGCCCAGCCAACCGCGGGTGTGTCACGGCCGCCGAGCTTGCTAACCAGCCCGTCGTAACGCCCGCCCGAGCAAACCGCGCCCTGCGAGCCGAGTGCGTCCGTCACCCACTCGAAAACCGTGCGTGAATAATAGTCGAGGCCGCGGACCAGGCGCGGATTCACGCTATAGGACACGCCGCCGGCGTCCAGCAGCGACTTGAGCTCCCGGAAATGCACCTCGGAAGCCTCGTCCAGGTAATCCAGCATGACCGGTGCGGCTTCAACCACGGCCTTCATATCCGGGTTCTTGCTGTCGAGGATTCTGAGCGGATTCTGCTCAAGCCGGCGGATACTATCCTCATCGAGCTGATTTTTCACGCCGGAAAAGTACTCAACCAGTGCCTCGCGGTAGCCCGCCCGGGCCTCGGGCGTTCCCAGCGAGTTGATCTCGAGCCGGATCTTGTCGATCCCGAGGCGCTGCCACATCCGCGCACTCATGATAATCAGTTCGGCGTCGACATCCGGCCCGTCAAAACCGACCGCTTCGACATCGAACTGGTGAAACTGCCGATAGCGGCCCTGCTGGGGCTTTTCGTAACGAAACATCGGCCCGGACGTCCAAAGCTTTTGCTTCTGGTTGTGAAACAAACCGTTGGTCATGCCGGCACGCACCATGCCGGCCGTCGCTTCCGGCCTGAGTGTCAGGCTTTCGCCGTTACGGTCGGCAAACGTGTACATTTCCTTTTCGACGATGTCGGTCACTTCGCCGATCGACCGCTTGAACAACTCGGTGTGTTCAAGCAACGGCAAGCGGATTTCACGGTACCCGTAGGACTCAACGATCGCCTGCACCGTCGACTCCAGGTACCGCCAGGTAGCCGAAACATTGGGCAGGATATCGTTCATCCCGCGAATCGCTCTGGGTTGCTTGCTCATGGTCCGGTAATCGTCAGCCTGGCAGTGCCGCGCCGGTCCGCCGGCGGGAGTTCGAAGGGCTCACCATTCACCCGCAGGCTGACATTCGCGGCGTCGCCGAACAGGACATTGAACGGTGCCTCACCCGACAAGTTGACGGTTCGCCCCGCCCTGCCGAGGTCAAAAAACAGCCGCTGTCCCCGTGCGTCACTGATCTCGGTCCAGCACTCGCCTGAGTAACTGATCTGCAAACTCATATTGCCGTCGTCGACGGGCTCGGGTTCGACGTCAGCCACTTCCGTTTCAACCGCCTCGGGCAGTTCACCAACGGGCGGTTGATCCTCAACCACTTCAATAAAATCGTCTGCGTCGCTATTTTGTTCGACGGGTTGCGACGGCGCGATTTGCCCGGTCACCGGCGTTTCCGCCGCGGGTGTGCGAACGGCGAACCACCAATAGGCAAACGCAATGAGCACAATGACGGCGATCGCGGCAAGCCACGGGCCGGGCGACAGGGCCTCGCGCTGTCGTGGCCGCAGCGATAGCGCCGGCTGTGCGTCCTGTGACCGCGTCAGCATGTAGTAATCGTCCATGATGTCTGCTTCGTTGACACGGACAATCTGTGCGAACTTTCGCAAGTGACCCTTGGCAAACACCGGCGCACCAATCACTTCGAAGTCGTTACTTTCGAGCGCACGCACCTTGTACTCGTCGAGGTGCAGCTCTTTGGCAATCTCGCGCAGCGGAATCTGTAACTCGCGACGCGCCTCGGCAAGACGCTCGCCACATAGCGGACCCGTCACCTCATCGTTTGATGCCGCCGCATCCGGATTTTCGTACTCGTCATTCACTACTGAATTCCCAGGACCTTGCGCGCTTCATCAGACGTTGGGAACTCACGAATCAGACGATCTTCGAATTCCTTTCGACCACGATCATTGTCCAGCCTGTCTTCGATTCTTGACGCCATCAGCAGCGTGCTCGCAGTCACCGGACTGGTAGCCATATAGCGTTGCAAAAATGCACGCGCACCGAGGTAATCTTCGCTCCTGTATTTCATCAGGCAGAGTTGCAACAGGGCTTCGCCGTACGTTGCCTTGCGATCCAGCGCCGATCGAAAAAAGGTCTCCGCTGCCGCTTCGTCCGGCTTCTGCAACATGCAGATTCCGGCGTTGGTCAGCGTCACTTCGGCGTTGTCATTTTCCGGGTGGCCTGCCGCCTTCGCAAAAAATTTCTGAGCCCCGCTAAAGTCACGCTTGCGGCACAGGTAAACCGCGTAGGAGTTGTTTACGTTGAAATCTCTCGGGGCAACCCTGATGGCGTTTTCATACGCTTCGCGGGCCAGGCGGTTGTTCTCGAGCGCTTCGTAAGTCAGTGCCAGCGTGGTGTATGCAACCGCCATGCGTGGGTCGATGTCGATTGCGAGCAACAACCTGTCTCGCGCCAACTCGTAACTGCCAGCATTGTAGTAACGAGCACCGAGTTGATAGTTCAGTTCGGCTGCATCCGTATCGTTGCGAACAGGCTCGGTTATGGATCCGGTCGTTGTCGACACGCAAGCCCCGAGCAGAAACAGGCTCAGTGCCACCGGAATAATCCGTTTGCTTCTATTCATGCTGATGAGATCCTCATGTCCTTTTCGCCCGTGGTTTTCTGGCCAATGCTCTTGTCGCCCAAGCGCTTCTTGACGCGATCGCTTACTTTACCAGCAAGCTGACCGCATGCTGCATCGATATCGTCACCGCGGGTCCGCCGGGTCGTCGCGACCAGTCCCCGGTCCCGCAAGCGAGCCTGGAAATGCCGGATGGTTTCAGCCGATGAGCGCTTGTATTCGGTACCCGGAAAGGGGTTGAACGGAATCAGGTTTACCTTGGCCGGTTTGTCCTTCAGCAGTTCCGCCAACTGGTTGGCATGCAGAAGCGAGTCATTAACATCGCGCAACATGACGTATTCAAACGTGATGAATCGATTCGAGCGCTTGGCTGCATACTGCCAGCAGGCATCGAGCAGAGTGCTGATCGGGTGCAGCTTGTTGATCGGC
>JAUHYO010000067.1 GCA_030426325.1 Gammaproteobacteria bacterium
CATGTGTGGATTCGTGCGGTCGACCGACTGCCGGACGACCCGGTGCTGCACCAGAATCTGCTCACCTATGTGTCGGACTACGAATTACTGGGCGCCGCAACCCTGCCTCACGGCCTGTTATTCACCCGGGGGACCGTCATCATGGCGAGCCTCGATCATGCGCTGTGGTTTCACAATGAAGTCAGGATGGATGACTGGTTGCTTTACGCGGCCGACAGCCCGGCGGCATCAGGCGCACGTGGATTCGCTCGTGGCCAGTTTTTCACACAGGACGGCCGTCTTATCGCCTCGACCGCGCAGGAAGGGCTGATGCGAGTTATCGAAGAGGGGGCCGTCAAGCCACGCTCCCGACCGGTCGACCAGAAGTAAATCGCTTAGTGTGATTTGCCTTGTGCCGCGACCGCGGCGGCGGCTTTGGCAATCGCATCGGCATCGCCCAGGAACTCACGCGAGACTGGTCGAAGCGTGTCGTCGAGCTCGTAAGCCAGCGGGATTCCGGTCGGAATATTGAACCCGGTGATTTCCTCGTCAGACACTTCGTCCAGCATTTTCACGAGTGCCCGCAGGCTGTTGCCGTGCGCGGCAATCAATACATTCTTGCCGTTCTTTAGGTCCGGCGCGATAACGTCGTTCCAGCACGGCAAGACGCGGTCGAGCGTCGTTGCAAGCGACTCGGTAGCGGGAAGGTTTTCGATACCTGCATAGCGTGGATCATGCGCGGGATGACGTTCGTCGCCAGCATCGAGGGCTGGTGGCGGTATGTCGTAACTTCGGCGCCAGATGTGGACCTGATCGTCGCCGTATTTCGCCGCGGTTTCGGCCTTGTTCAGGCCCTGCAATGCACCGTAGTGACGTTCATTGAGGCGCCAGTCACGAATGACCGGGATCCACATCAGGTCCATCTGGTCCTGGATATGCCAGAGTGTCCGGATCGCACGTTTTAATACGGAGGTATAGGCAATGTCGAAGCCGTAACCCAGTTCCCGGAGCAGCTTCCCGGCCGCGATGGCCTCCTGGTTGCCCTTTTCAGTCAGATCGACATCGGTCCACCCGGTAAACAAATTTTTGAGATTCCAGTCACTTTGTCCGTGACGACACAATACGAGCTTTCCAGCCATCGGGGCACCTTGGTTGCGTTAGAGAATTACGGGTTGTTGCTTAGTTAGAGATCAGGTTGCGCAATTGCCGCGCCGCCACGGTCAGTGTCGCAAAATCGACCTCGTCGCGCAGTTTCATTTCGTCAATCATGCGTTTGAATTGTTCGACACCGGCACTGTTCTTCGCCAGCCAGGCCGCGGCAATGTCACCGGGCTTCCTGGTACTCTTCGCCGAGAGCAGGTGGAACGCAAGCTTGCGGCGCAGCCGATAGAATTCATCGCGCAGATTGCTTCTTGCCATCGCCTGCCAGCGGCCATCGACGGAGAGGTCTTCAGCACGATTGTGCAGCCAGTGCAGTTCCAGCTCGTCATTGAACGTTGAGTAAAGGCGAGCGGCGTCCAGCACATCACGGTTTCGCTCAGCGGCCAGGTCGGCCATGTCGAGTGCCGGTCTCGTCAGCAACAGGTCAGACATGCGACTGGCGAGCTTCTCCGGTACACCCAGCGAAATATAGTGTTTCTCTGCATTTTCGTTGCGCGTGCGGCTCGCACGTGACAGGTAGGTTGCCGAGCGGGTGTAAATGCGTGCCATGTGGTCTTTCAGTCGATCGACCGCTTTAACGATGTCGAGACTGTCGCCATACTGTTCGATTAGCCAGTAGCAGGCATGACGCAGCGTGCGGCTGACTTCAAACATCATTTCGACCTGGGCGCTGGCCGGAATTTCGTAGTCGAGTGACTCGATCGTGCGCAATAGCGGCGCAGCCCGGCAAATAATCCGGGCAACTTCGTAAGCACGGGCCACAGTAACGATGTTGGCGCCCGTGTCCAGCTGGACGCGCTTAACAAACGCCGGACCCATGCGATTGACCAGGTCATTGGCAACCAGCGTTGCCAGGATTTCCCGGCTCAGCCGATGTTCGGGCAACAGGTCCGCGTATCGACGTCGCAGTACCGGTGGGAAATATCGTTGCGGGTCGATCGCGAGGAAGTCGACGAGAAGCTCTTTTGAACCAATCAATCCGTTGTACAGGTCAATTTTTGCATAGCTCAAAACAACCGCGAGCTCAGGCCGGGTAAAGCCCAGTTTCCGGCTGCGCCTTTCATCGATTTGTGCCTGGTCGGGCAGGAACTCGATTTCGCGATTCAAAAGACCGGTTTTCTCAAGGTCGGTGATCAGGCGCGCGGTCTCGTCGATACGCGCGGCGGAGATCGTTTCGCTCATACTGATCGATTGCGTCTGCAGGTAATTGTTGCGCAGTACAAGTTTCGCGACATCATCGGTCATCGACTCAAGCAGCACGTTGCGCTTCTTGCGCGTCATACCTTTTCGCTTGGCAACATCGGTCAGCAGAATCTTGATATTGACTTCGCGATCGGAACTGTCGACCCCGGCCGAGTTGTCGATAAAGTCCGTATTGATACGGCCGCCGTGCATGCTGTATTCGACGCGTGCAAGTTGCGTCAGGCCAAGGTTGCCGCCTTCGCCGATCACCTTGCAACGCAGTTCGTTCGCGTCGACGCGCAGCGCATCGTTGCTGCGGTCTCCGACGTCGGAGTTTCCTTCGTAGCTGGCTTTGGCGTAGGTGCCGATACCACCGTTCCACAGCAGATCGACGGGCATCTTCAAAATTGCGCTGATCAGTTCATCCGGCTTCAGCGACGTCGCCTGAACGTCCAGCAGTTTTCGCACTTCATTGCTCAGGCGAATGGTTTTCGAATCACGGGAATAGATTCCGCCGCCTTTGGATATCAGCGTTGAATCGTAGTCCTCCCAGCTGGACCCCGGTAACTTGAACAATCGCTGCCGCTCGCGATAACTCGCGGCCATGTCAGGATCCGGATCCAGGAAAATATTGCGATGGTTGAATGCGGCAACCAGCTTGATCTTGCGAGACAGCAGCATGCCGTTGCCAAAAACGTCACCGGCCATATCGCCAATGCCGGCAACCGTGAACGGGTCCGTCTGCGTATTCAGGCCCATCTCACGGAAGTGGCGCTTGACCGCCTCCCAGGCGCCGCGCGCCGTAATGCCCATCTTTTTGTGGTCGTAGCCCGCTGAGCCGCCCGAGGCAAACGCGTCATCGAGCCAGAACTTGTATTCCTCCGAGATTCCGTTGGCGATATCGGAAAAGGTTGCGGTTCCCTTGTCGGCTGCCACAACCAGGTAGGGGTCGTCGCCGTCCCGCCGCACAATGCCCGGAGGTGTGACGACTTCGCCGTCGATGACGTTGTCGGTGATGTCCAGTAGCGCGCGAATGAATGTCTTGTAGCACTTGATGCCGTTCTGCAGGATCGCGTTTCGATCGCCCTTGGGCGCCTGCTTGGGATAAAAGCCGCCTTTTGCACCGGTCGGCACAATCACGGTATTTTTTACGACCTGCGCTTTCATCAGTCCGAGTACTTCGGTTCGGAAGTCTTCACGTCGATCCGACCAGCGCAGACCGCCGCGGGCGATTGCGCCGCCTCGAAGATGTATGCCCTCGACCTCGGGCGAATAGACAAAGACCTCGTACTTGGGCCGCGGTAGCGGGATTTCCGGCAATTTTGCCGGGTCCAGCTTGATGGCAATCGACGGCTTGGGCTTGTTGCCGTCACGCAGAAAGTAGTTGGTACGAAGCGTCGCCGATATGCCACCGGCAAATGCACTCAGGATGCGGTCTTCGTCGACGTTTCGTGCGCGCGCGACTCCGCGCGCGACTGCCGCCTTGATTTTTTTCAGTTCGCGGCTTCGCGTGCTTTTGGCCACCGATGGGTCGAATTGCAGCTCAAACTGCCTGACCAGCAACGGAACCAGGCCGGCATTGGCGGCCAGGACGTCTTCCATGTATGTCTGACTGAACGGCAGTCCCAGTTGCAGAATGTGTTTTGCGTAGCAACGTAAAAGCGCTGTCTGGCGCCAGTCGAGGCCGCCGTCCAGGATAAGGCGATTGAGACCGTCATTCTCGGCAGCGCCCTCGAGGACCGCCATAAAGCATTCTTCGAAGCGGGCGTCTGCCGCCACAAAGTCGACGACGTTGTCGCTTTCGTGGACCAGGTGGAAGTCCTGCATCCAGAACGCTTCGCCGGTGGATAATTTGGCCTCGTACGGTCGTTCGGAATAGACCGCAACACCCATGTTTTCGATGATTGGCAACGCATCCGACAAAACGATCGGGCTGCTTTTGCTGTAAATCATGAAATGCAGGTGACCGGGTTCAGCCAGCTCCGGGACGTACAAATCGACGGTCCGCGGAATGCCGTTCGTCAACATGCTGTCAATGACCTGGATGTCAGAGCAGGCGGCAGACGGGATCGTGTCTTCCTGGTATCCCGCCGGAAAAATATGACCGTATGCCCGGTACAGGCGATGGCCTTCATCATGGCCAAACTTGTCAAGCAAGGTGGTATGCAGCCGGTCTGCCCATGTCACGACCAGCTTGGCAATTTTGTCTTCGATCGACTGGATGCTGATGCGCGGGCGAACGCCTTCAGCCGTGCGCACGATGATGTGTACGCGTGCCAGTGCCGAGTCGGAGATCTGCACGGCCGAATCGACGGATGTGCCGTTAAACGAGTCTTTGAGGAGGGCCTCAACCTTTTTGCGGATCGCCGTGGTGTATTTCTCACGCGGAATAAATACCAGGCAGGAGAAAAATCGACGGAATGCGTCACGTCGAAGGAAAAACTTGACGCGCTGCCGATCCTGCAGGTTCAGGATGCCAAAGGTTGTGCGCGCCAGGTCCTGAACCGTGCTCTGAATCAGTTCTTCTCGGGGGAAGGTCTCAATGATATGGGATAAGGCCTTGCCGCGGTGGCCGGCCTCGTCGACCTGAGCGCGCGCAAAAATTCGCTGGATCTTGTGCCGGATCAGGGGAATGTTCTTCGGGCTTTCGCTGTAGGCAACGGAGGTCAGCAAACCGATGAAGCGACGCTCGCCGATGGCTTCGCCTTTTTCGTTGAACACCTTGACGCCGACATAGTCGAGAAATGCCGGGCGATGTACTGTCGAGCGTGAATTGGCCTTGGTCAGGATCAACCAGTCGCGGGACCGGGTCAGGCGGCGCATTTCCGCGGTGAGTTCAACCGTCTTGGCGCCGCGATTGTCCTGGGTCAGAAGACCAAGACCCGTACCTTCGACGGCCGACAAAAAGACCCGTTTTCCGCGTTTGGTAAGTTTGTACTCCCGGTACCCGAGGAACGTGAAGTGATCGTCTGCAAGCCAGCCGAGCAAGGCCTGGCTTTCACTGCGCAGCTCCGGATCGGCTGACTTGGGCCCGTTTTCCAGCAGCGCCCGGGTATCGAGCATCCGTTGCCGCATTTTTTTCCAGTCGCGAACGGCCGCGCGCACGTCTGAGAGTACGCGAATAATTTCCTGGCTCAGGATTTTCAACTGGGCGGGGTCTGTTTCCCGGTCGATTGCGAATCGTATGTAAGACTCGGCGATCGTTCCCTTTGTCCCGGGTTTGTGAATGCTAAGGAGTTTGCCCCTGCCGTCGCGCTTCACAGCAACGATTGGGTGGACGGTAATGTGCACCGCGAGGTTGTGGCGATTGATCGCGGCGGAAACGGAATCAACGAGGAATGGCATGTCATCGTTAATCATCTCGACGAAGGTGTAGATCGACGAGTAACCGTGTTCTTTCTCGGTCGGGTTGAAAATTCGAAGCAGGGGCTGACCCTTGCGGCGCGTCACGCCAAAATCGAGGTGGTCCAGGGCGGCCCGCGCCATCAGCTTCTCGGAGCGGCCTTGCAGGTCCTCGACGGGTACGTTTTCCACATACCGTTTCAGAAACAGCTTGACCTGGGCTGCGTTCTTGATTGTTTTCGAGCGCGCGCGCGAGGCGACGACGCTTTCGACGATAAGTTGTTTCATATCGCCGACTCGGCGCTGATCTTTAGATGCCACGTTGTTGCTCCGGCCGGCGTACCGACCAAGTAAATTAGGGACGGGAAAAGGCGCGTGGCATTATAGCGTAATTACATCGGAAACCAGCCCCGCGCGAAAATTGATATGAAGAAAAGAAACCTGGAAAAATCCATTCACACGGACTTGTCGCGTGACGACGATTACACGGGGTATTTGCATCTAGACTCGCTTCTGGGTGCGCAGATCCCGCTAAGCAACCCGCCGCACCATGACGAGATGCTGTTCATCATCCAGCACCAGGTTGCAGAGCTCTGGATCAAGCTGGTCATTCACGAGATCGGCGGTGCAATAAGGCATTTGCGTTGTGAGCAATTGCAGCAGGCCGTCAAGAATCTCGCGCGCGTCCGGCACGTGCAGAATCAGCTCTACAACCAGTGGAAAGTGCTCGATACGCTGACGCCGGCCGAGTATTCGGAATTTCGCCATGTTTTCGGCAAGGCTTCCGGACTTCAGTCAGCCCAGTACCGGATCCTCGAATTCACACTCGGCAACAAGAGCCGGGGCACGATGGCGGTGTACCAGCACCAGCCCGAGTGGTACGCGCGCCTCAAGGTCGCGCTCGAGAGCCCGAGTCTTTACGAAGAATTCCTGCTGCACCTCGAGCGTACCGGTATGCCGATTCCGGCCGAATTCAAAACGCGTGATTTCAGCAAGATGCGCGACGAGGACGATGAGGTCATCGCCGTTCTGCGGACGATCTACGAGAATCGCGCCGACTACTGGGCGCAATACGAGATGTGCGAAACCCTGGTCGATATCGGCAATAATTTTCAGTTCTGGCGATTCCACCACATGAAGACGGTTGAACGCATTATCGGCCACAAGCGCGGGTCGGGCGGTTCGTCAGGCGTTCCGTTCCTGAAAAAGGCGCTGGAGATTGAATTCTTCCCGGAACTTTTGACCGTCCGTACTGAAATTGGCGACTAGGGTTTGTCGACTACGGCGGGCCGATCAGTTTTGCGCGAGCCATTAATCGTTCCATGATGCTCGTCAGGCTCTTCATTTCCTCTTCGCTGAATCCGTCGACGAGGTCGCTTTCGAATCGCAATGCGACTTTGGCGATCTCATCGTGAAGATTTTTTCCTTCAGCCGACAAGTTGAGTATCGAACGGCGACGATCGGCATCCGCGAATTCGCGCTCAATGCGCCCGTTCTTGATCAGCTTGGTCACGGCGCGGCTTACCGCCACTTTGTCCATCATCGTCCGCTCGGCAACCTCAACCGCTGACAGACCCGGGAATCGTCCCAAGATGGCAATGACGCGCCATTCCGGAATCGATACTTTGAAGCGTTTGTCATAGGCGCGAGCCACCGTCATGCTGATCGTGTTTGACAGCACGGACAATTGGTAGGGCAGAAAATTTTCCAGGCGCAGCTCTTTTTCCATACCAACAATCTATCACGACAAATGCGGCAGGGCGAGATAGTCTGACGACTGCATTTCGACCAGCCGGCTGACGGTCCGGTCGAACTCGAAACCGAGACGCTTGCCTGAATACAGGCTTTCGGCGGCGGCTTCCGCCGAGATGATCAATTTCACGCGCCGGTCGTAGAACTCATCGACCAGCGCAATGAACCGGCGTGCGGCGTCTTCACGCCGTGCTGTCAGGCGCGGCACACCGGACACGATAACGCTGGGATACCAGCGTGCGATTTCGATGTAGTCCGCCTGGCTGCGAGGACCGTCGCACAATGCACCGAACTCGAACCAGGCAACGCCCTTGCCGCATTTCAGTGCAACGATTGCCCGTCCGTTAATGTCGAGTTCCACGTTGGCCCGTACCTGGCTGGTCGCCGATTCGGCAAAGAAATAATCGAGGCATTGCCGCGCGTGGTCGTCGTCCGGCGTCAGGTAGGTGCCGGCCTTCTGCAGCAGTCGCAAGCGGTAGTCGGTATCGCCATCCATGTGAATAAGGTCTGTGTGCTGTTTGATCTGCTCAATGGCCGGCAGGAATTGTTGCCGTTGCAGGCCGTCTTTGTACAAATCATCCGGGCTGGCGTTCGACGTCGCGACCAGTGTCACGCCGCGCTGAAAAAGGCCCGTGAGAAGGCGGCCCAGAATCATCGCATCGCCTATGTCGCTGACGAAAAACTCGTCGAAACACAGCACTCGCGTTTCGCCAGCTATTTGCTCGGCGACTGCATCGAGCGGGTTCTCGATATCGCCGAGAGCCCGCAGGCGCGCGTGGACATCGCGCATCATACGGTGAAAATGGATGCGTTTTTTTTGCTCGATGTCCAGCGTTTCGAAGAACAGGTCCATCAGGAAAGTCTTGCCCCGACCGACACCGCCCCAAAGATACAATCCCCTGACACCGACGCGGGCAGACGGTTTTCGCCGAATAAGGTCCAGCAAGCGGCGCTTCGGGATGGCGGATGCGTAAATGCGCTGCTGCAGGTCCTCGAGCTGTACTATGACCTCGGTTTGTGCAGGGTCGCGAACGTGGCCTTCGCGTGACAGGCTATCTTCGTAAATGTCGCGAATATTCAAACTACCGTTATACCTGTATTTTGGATTGGCGATGCAGGCGGCAAGATTACCTGCGCCGAAATAAGGCTGCCACAATGGCTGCTAGAATACTCGTCTAACCGACCGGGGAAACACCGCAATGTCAGAATCAACAGAACGCGAATCGATGGAATTCGACGTCGTCATCGTCGGTGGCGGACCAGCGGGCCTGTCCGCGGCCTGCCGTTTGCTGCAACTTGACGAAAGCCTTTCGGTTGTTGTCGTCGAGAAGGGCTCCGAGATTGGAGCGCATATTATATCCGGCAATGTTTTCGAGCCGACCGGGCTCGACGAACTGTTTCCGGACTGGCGCGACCGGGGTGCGCCAGTTAAGACGGCGGTCAGTGGCGATCGAGTCCACTACCTGACCAGCGAAAAGGGCGCATTGCCAGTGCCAGACCTGTTCCTGCCACGCCCGATGCATAACAAAGGCAATTACATCATCAGCCTCGGGCAGCTGTGCCAATGGCTCGGCGAGCAAGCCGAAACGATGGGCGTTAATGTGTTTCCCGGGTTTGCAGCCTCAGAAATTCTGTACGAGGACGGCAAGGTCGTCGGCGTTGCAACCAGCGATATGGGCGTTGGCAAAGATGGCACGCGGAAGTCGACTTTTGTTGCCGGTTACGAACTACGCGGCAAATACACGGTGTTTGCCGAGGGCGTGCGCGGAAATCTTGGCGAGCAGTTGATCGGCAAGTTCGACCTGAGAGCCGGCGCAGATCCCCAGCACTACGGCCTGGGCATCAAGGAAGTCTGGGAAATTGACCCGGCGCTGCACGAGCCCGGGCTGGTCGTTCACACCGCCGGCTGGCCGCTCGATTCACACACCGAAGGTGGCGGTTTTCTCTATCACGCAGAAAACAACAAGGTCTACGCCGGGTTCATTGTCGCGCTTAACTATCGCAATCCACACCTGTCACCCTTCCATGAGTTTCAGCGCTGGAAACTGCACCCGAAGATTCGTCGCTACCTCGAAGGCGGCAATCGAATCGCCTATGGCGCGCGTGCCGTGAACAAGGGCGGGCTGCAATCCCTGCCGAAACTGACCGCGCCCGGCGGACTCTTGGTCGGGTGCACAGCGGGCTTTCTGAACGGCGCGAAAATCAAGGGAGCGCATACCGCGATCAAGACCGGCATGCTGGCGGCGGAGAGTATCCATGAAGCCTTGCAGTCAAATGCGCAGGGTGGGGATGACCTGGTCGCTTTCGAAGAAAAGGTCAAAGGCTCGTGGGTATACAAAGAACTGCGCCGATCCCGGAATTTCGGACCGGGGCTGCACAAGTTCGGCAACTTCTGGGGCGCTGCCTTTGCTTTTATTGACCAGAATATTTTCTTCGGAAAATTGCCGTTCACCTGGCACAACAAGGAACCCGATCATGAATCCTTGACGCGAGCTGCGGATGCCCGGCCCATCGATTATCCGAAACCCGACGGCAAGCTGAGCTTCGATCGCCTGACCTCCGTATTCCTGTCCAGCACGAACCATGAGGAGGACCAGCCCAGCCACCTGAAGCTAAAGGATGAGTCGATCCCGGTCGCGTACAACCTGCCGGAATTTGACGAACCGGCGCAACGCTATTGCCCGGCAGGCGTGTATGAAATTATCGAAGAGGATGGTGCGCCGGTTTTTCGCATCAATGCGCAGAATTGTGTGCATTGCAAAACTTGCGACATCAAGGATCCGAAACAGAACATCGTCTGGACAGTTCCGGAAGGTGGTGGCGGGCCGAACTACTCCGGGATGTAGCCTGAAACGCCGGATCCTCTACTTTGGCTGCATCCTGATCGCGCCGTCGATGCGAATGGTTTCGCCGTTAACGACCGGGTTGCCATAAATGAATGCCGCTGTATCGGCATATTCTTCGGGCCGGCCGAGCCGTGGCGGAAACGGAATTTGTTTACCCAGTGAGTCCTGCACTTCTTCAGGCATGCCCGCCATCATGGGTGTCATGAAAATGCCGGGTGCGATGGTATTGACACGAATCCCGAACTGCGCGAACTCGCGCGCCAGCGGCAACATCATGCCGACGACACCGCCTTTGGACGCTGAATAGGCGGCTTGCCCAATCTGTCCCTCAAAAGCGGCAACCGACGCCGTACTGATGATGACACCGCGCTCGCCCTCGGCGTTGGGCTCATTCAGCTGCATAACGGCGGCAGCTTCCTTGGTGACATTGTAGGTTCCGACCAGGTTGATCTGGATAACCCGGTTGAAGTTCTCAGCAGGCCACGGCCCGTCGCGACCCAGCGTCCGGCCCGCCGTCGCGATGCCGGCACAATTCACCGCGAGGGTGATGCCACCCATGAATTCATTGGCCGCCTGAATCGCGGATTTCACCGCGTCTTCGTTCGCAACATCGGTTCGAACGAACTTCGCGCGGTCTCCGAGTTTGGCGACGCTCGCGGCACCCTGTTCTTCGTTAATGTCGAGCAACACGGCCTGGCCGCCAGCCGCAATGACGCGCTCTGCGGTTGCAAATCCGAGCCCGGATGCGCCACCGGTGATCACTGCTTTCGCTGATTCAAGATTCATGCTTATTCCTTATAAATTGCTCAAACGGTTTCGATACCAATAGCGACTGCCTCGCCACCACCAATGCACAACGACGCAATGCCGCGTTTCAGTCCCCGGTTCCGCAACGCGTGCAACAAGGTAACGATAATTCTTGCCCCCGATGCACCGATCGGATGCCCCAGCGCGCATGCGCCGCCGTTGATGTTCACCTTCTCATGATCAAGTCCGACATCGGCCATTGCCGCCATCGTCACGCAGGCGAAGGCTTCGTTGATTTCATACAAGTCGACGTTGTCCGGATCCCAGCCCAGTTTGCGATGCAGTGCCTGGACGGCGAATACCGGAGCCGTCGTGAACCATTCCGGTTCGTGTGCAAATCCTGAATGTCCGACGATCGTCGCGAGAGGCGTCAAGCCTCGCTTGTCGGCTTCGGCAGCGCTCATCAGCAGTAGTGCCGCCGCGCCGTCCGATATTGACGAAGAACTAGCCGCTGTAACCGTGCCGTCTTTGGCAAACGCCGGTCGGAGTGTCGGAATCTTCTCGATACGGGCATTGCCCGGTCCTTCATCCTCCGTGACAGTAACATCGCCTTTTCGACCACTGATCGTAAGCGCCGTAAGTTCGGCGTCGAATGCACCTGCCGCCATGGCCTCGCGGGCGCGTGTGACCGACGCGATAGCAAAGGCGTCCTGGTCTTCGCGGCTGAAGCCGTATTTCTTCGCGGTGATTTCGGCGAAATGCCCCATCATGTTGCCATCGGACGGATTCTGCAGCCCGTCGAAGAACATATGGTCGAGTACTTCCTGGTGCCCCATCCGGTACCCGCCGCGTGCTTTGGGCATCAGGTAGGGCGCATTAGTCATCGACTCCATGCCGCCCGCAACAACTACACTGGCACTGCCGACCCGAATCAGGTCGCTGCCCAACATCGTCGTCTTCATGCCAGAGCCACAGACTTTATTAAGTGTCACGCAGCCGGCATTGAGCGGAA
>JAUHYO010000410.1 GCA_030426325.1 Gammaproteobacteria bacterium
TCCTCATCAAGCATTGCAATGAGCTGAACTGCCAGAAGTGAATGCCCCCCGGCATCGAAGAAATTATCGTTGCTGCTGATTTTCTCGGTATTCAGAACTTGTCGCCACAAACCCGCCAGGGCCATTTCAGCCGGTGTCTCTGGTTCGACCGTATTTTTTGGACCGTCAACCTGACCAACGAGGCCCGGGAGTGCCTTTCGATTGAGCTTCGCGTTCGGCGTCAACGGCAACCGTTCCAGCTCCAGGAAGTGCTGCGGCAACATATATGTCGGAATTTGTGACCGGAGAAACGTCCTGAGCTCAGTCGCTGTCGCACTGACGCCCTGCTCCGCGACAAAGAATGCGATCAGACGCTGATCGCCAGGGCGGTTCTCAACCACGGTAACCGCACACTCCGATACGGCGGGATGCTCCGACAGCCTCGATTCGATCTCGCCGAGTTCAATTCGGTATCCCCGGACTTTGACTTGATTGTCGATGCGCCCGAGGTGCAAAAGCTGACCAGCGGCTGTCCAGCGAGCCAGATCACCCGTGCGATACAGCCTGGTTCCGTTGGCAGTGAATTTTTCGTCTGTCAACGCCTCGCGATTCAAATAGCCACGGGCCAACCCCTCGCCACCAATAAGCAGCTCACCGGGGACACCCGGTGGAAGATCCTGGTCCCGGGCATCTCGAATAACGATCTCGGTATTCGCTATCGGTCGGCCGATGTGAATTGGTCCAGTCGATTCGACTCGAGTGCAAGTCGACCATATTGTCGTCTCGGTCGGCCCGTACATGTTCCAGACGTCATCGACCACGGCGGTCAGACGGGTACGCAAGTCCTCGGGTAAAGGTTCGCCACCGCACAGAGCCAGACGCACGTATCCCCCGGTCCATTCCTGGTCAAATAAGGTCCGCCACATCGATGGCGTTGCCTGCATCGCGGTAATTTTGGCGTCGTCGACAATACGCAGCAACTGCCGGGAGTCGGCAATTGTCCTTTTCGACGCAATCACTACCTGCGCACCGACAACCAGCGGCAGGAATAACTCAAGCATCGAAATATCAAATGATAACGTCGTAACTGCCAGGAGCTTGTCGTCCTTCCTCAACCCGGGCTTTGCTGACATGGAAACAAGGAAATTGGTCAACGCGCGGTTCTCGATTACCACTCCTTTGGGGTTGCCAGTGGAACCGGACGTGTAGATAACGTAAACGACGTCCGCAGCATTGGCTTCGATAGATATAGGCACAGGGTCTGCCTCTTCGACCTTCAGACTATCCAGGCTAAGTGACATCCTCTCAGAATGGCTGCCGCTGAAAATCTCGTTGTCAATTCCCGAACTGACCAAAATGCCATCTACCTTTGCATCACTCAACATGTACTGGATACGCTCAACCGGGAAATCGGGATCAAGCGGCAGATACGCTGCGCGAATTTTCAGGATACCCAGTAGCGCCACCAGGATTTCATTTCGCCGCTCCATACATACGGCGATCAGGTCTCCCGTCGAATATCCCTTCGACAACAATTGCCGCGCGAGAGCAGTCGATAGGTTGTCGAGTTCCGCATAGCTGAGCGAGCCAGACTCATCAGTTACGGCTATCTCGGCAGCACGTGCGGCTACGCTTTGATTAAACAACGAAATAACATCTACATCTTGAGGAATTTCAACTGCCGTATCATTGAACGACGACATAAATTCTCGCAGTTGCTCATCAGGCATCAGTTTCGCATCACCGATTGCATTGTGCGGTTGTGACGTTAATTCCACGGCAAGCTGTTCGAAACTTACACAGAACCCCTCGATGGTTTGTTTGTCATATAAGTCGCTCGCATACTCGAAAGTTGCATGAACCTGGTCGGCGTCCTCCCACATGGCCAGTGACAGATCCACCTGGGCCGCCTCTCGATTAAGCACAACGGGCGACACTTCAAGGTTGTTCAGCCTGAGTTTCGGCAGCGCCATATTCTGCAATGTGAACATGATCTGGAACACTGGGTTGCGACTGAGGTCACGCGGTGGATTGAGCTCCTCAACCAGGCGCTCAAACGGCACATCCTGATTCTCGAGGGCGTTGAGTGTTACCTCGCGAACCCGCCTTAAACAAGTGTGGAAATCATCGTCCGCACTGACCTGAGTTCGCATTACTACGGTATTGACAAAAAGTCCGATTAGCGCCTCGGAATCTGCGTGGCGCCGTCCGGCAATTGGGGAACCGACCAGAATATCCTCTTCCCCTGTGTAACGCGCCAACATGACCTTAAAAATCGCCAGTAAGGTCATATAAAGTGTCGCACCACTTGATCGCGAGAACGCATTTAGTTGCTTGCTCAGACCCGCCGATAGTGAAAAAGAGTAACTGTCGCCCCGAAAGCTGAATTCTTTCGGCCGCGGCCGATCCAGTGGCA
>JAUHYO010000068.1 GCA_030426325.1 Gammaproteobacteria bacterium
TTTTCATCGACACCAGCGGGCGCCTGGACCTCGATGATCAGCCAAACACCAACGGTGAACCAAGTGTCGCCCGGCAAGTGAACTTGAGCGGTGCGGTGTCTGCGACACTCTCATTCGCCTGGGCGACAACAAACGGCGTTGACAACAATGACTCAGTGGTCGTGGAAATTTCCGCGAATGGCGGCGGCTCCTGGACGACGCTGGAAAATTTCACGGGCATTAATGGCGCGAACAGCGGTACCCGGACATTCAATATCCTCGCGTTCGCTGCGGCGAACACTCAAGTCCGCTTCCGGGTTAACGAACGCTACAACGCGGGCAACGAATCCTTTCTGGTTGACTATGTCGAAATAGACTTTACAGCGACGGGTACCGAACTGTCGGTAACACAGACCGATACGCCGGATCCGGTCAATGTCGTCAATGCAGGGCCGGACAATGCCACGGGCGTTGTAGTGACCGACACACTACCCCTTGGCGTTACCTTCCAGTCTGCGTCGGCAACACAAGGCAGCTGTTCGCAGAACTTGGGAATTGTTACCTGCGCAGTCGGCAGCCTCGCCAGCGGTGCGAACGCCACAATCAATATTGCCCTCGACGCACCGTTTGTTACAGGCACGATTTTCAATACGGCGGTCGTCGCGGGTAATGAAGTTGATCCTTTTCCTCTGAACAATACGAGCGTCGAAAGTACGCTGGTGCAGAACCTCAACGTCAATCAACTTTGCTACCTGGTGGCCGACTCCGGCGGTGGCAACGGCGGAAATGACCTGTTTACTCGCATAGACACGGCCGACTTCAATCCGGCCACCAATGAAACGAACATTGGATCCGGGACTGGAACGTCCGCAATTGAAGCGATCGCGTTCAATTCGGCCACGGGGCTTGTGTATGCCGCCAATGGCAACCGGCTCGGGACGCTCAGCACGACCAGCGGATTGTTCCAGGCCCTGCCGCAAAGCTTCGGTACGGGCGGTGGTGCGTTCGGCAATGTGACGTTCGGCGACGTGGACGGGCTTGCCTACGACTCAACAACGGGAGTTCTCTACGGGTCGCATCGGCGAAGCGGCAGCGACGTGCTTTTTCAAATCAACATGACCACCGGGGCCCATGTACCGAATGCGTTCGGTGCCGGCGTTGACTACGTGGCCATTGTGCCGGTTCTCGGCAACACACTTGTCGACGATATTGCGATCGATCCGACGACGGGCACGATGTATGCGACGATGAACAGCGGTGGCAGCACGGATCGCCTGGTTATCGTCAACAAGGCGACCGGCCTGACAACGAACGTGGCGCTGATCACGGTTCCGGATATCGAAGGGCTTGGCACCGACCCGAGTGGACAGCTCTGGGGCACCAGCGGCACGCAGGGCGTTCTTTACGAGATCAACAAGTTGACCGGTGTCGGATCCAATGGCCGGCAGATCAACAACGGCAGCGACTACGAAGCCGTTGATTGCTATGCCATCTCGCCGAGCGTGTCATCCGATCTGGGAGTCAGCAAGGTCGTTGACGATGCAACTCCAGCGGAAGGCGGAACTGTAACGTACACAGTGACTGTGACGAACGCGGGACCTGGTCCTGCTACGGTTGTGCAGCTGACAGACCTGCTGCCGGCTGGCGTCACGCTGGTGTCAGCAATGCCCGGCCAGGGCACCTACGACCCGGCATCCGGTGACTGGTACGTTGGCGATCTCGCCGTCGGCAGCAGCGTTTCGTTGATATTGCAGGCAAGCGTTGATGCCGGCACCGGTGGCTCAACGATCACCAACACGGCCAGCGTCGATTTCCTGAGTCAGAGCGACCCCAATTCCGGTAACGACGTTGCATCGGCCAGTATTGTCCCACAGGGTGTTCCGAGCCTGACGGTGCTGAAGACGATGATGACACTTGAGGACCCGGTAAATGGCACGACGGCACCAAAGGCAATACCGGGGGCGACCGTCGCCTACCTGATCGTGACCACGAACTCAGGCACGGGACCGGTCGATAGCGATTCGCTGCTTGTAAGCGACCCGATTCCGGTGGGAGTGGCTCTCCGAGTCGCTGACTTTGATGGTTCGACACCCGGTCCGGTGCAATTTATCGATGGCGCGACCCCGAGTGGACTGAGTTACACGTTTGTTGCACTCGGCGACATTATGGACGACGTTGATTTTTCAGACGACGGTGGCGCGACGTTTGACTATGTGCCGACGCCAGACGGGAATGGCATTGATGCCGCTGTCACGCATATTCGTATCAACCCCAAAGGCGCACTCCAAGGGAATACCGGCAGCGGCAATCCCAGCCTGCAACTGACCCTCAAGGCGGTTGTTGAATAGGCACAGGTGGTACTGAGAGTGACTGTGTCCTTAGCCAATCGTCGCGTTATAGGCGACTGCCTGGTAAACCTGGGTACCCAACGCGACGAGAGCAAATCCGCGGTGAAACTGCTCATTCCGGCTAAAGGCGGCGAATACGGAACCCAGCAGGACCAAAATTACAATCAGTGGATAGGACAATCCCAGGCTCTTGAAATAGTCACTGCCTTTCAGAAGCGTATCACCAAGGTCCAGAACGTAAGCCAGTGCGAGCAGCCCAAAAAACCATCGGCGCATTGACAGGAAGTAATCCCGGTAACCGTCATAATCACCCATGTCACTTGGGAACAGGAGCGCGCATATGAAATACAGGATTACTGCGTAGCAGGTCACGTAGAGATAAAGACCGAGCGACCAGACCTCAACCGAGCCCAGTGCAATCTGCCATCCCCACCACCAGACGACGGTGAAGAACATGTAGGCAACCCAGATCAAATGTGTGCCGTACACGGATTCGCGGCCTGGGTGCTGGACGATTTGCGCGAGCCCGTAAAGCAACTGAGTGATGCTCAATCCAATGATAATCGAAGTGAGTACAGCGACGTATTCGTAAGTATTCATCATGCGCCTCACGCCATCTATTGGCACAGGTGCGTTTTTCCATCGGACGCCGGGTGCTAATATACGCCTGACCGCGAGTGCCGAGCATCAATTTTGCTTCGAAAATGTCCAAACTGTTCTGAAGACACCATTTCCGTCGGGAACATCCTGTTTGCCGATTGTTTTTGTGCGGAATGCGAGGCGCTTGTCGGCGTAAACCGCGTCGTAACCGCAGCGTCATCTTTCCTGATTACAGTCCTTGCGGTCAGTACGACGCTGCTCGTGTATTTCCAGGTCGGACCGTGGGCGGCGTTTGTCTGGTTTACGGTGCCTGTCGGTGCAATGAGTTATCTCAAAGCGCGATTCGGCCCGTTGCAGGTTAAGGATCAGAGCGCATGGCTGGCGCAAAAGGATTTTCATTGAACGAAAGCAAAACCCCATTGACGGTGCTCGTACTGTGCACCGGGAACTCCTGCCGAAGCATTCTTGCCGAGGTGCTGTTTAACGAACTCGGCGATAAACGATTTCTGGCCTATAGCGCCGGCAGTCAGCCGTCAGGCACTGTGAACCCCGGCGCCCTGAAAAAGCTGGCCGATGAAGGACACGGAACACACGGTCTGAGATCCAAGTCGTGGGACGAGTTCAGCGGCGCCGATGCACCGGCGATCGATATCGTCATAACCGTCTGCGACAGTGCCGCGGGCGAGTCCTGCCCGCTCTGGTACGGCAGCCCGATCACCGTGCACTGGGGTATTCCGGACCCGGCCGTAGCGAGCGCTGCGGAGGCGGATGCCGCATTCGATCTCACTTACCGGCAGCTTCGTTCGCGTATCGAACAGGTGATGGAATTACCGCTGGAGAGTCTTGACCGCCGGCAATGGAAAGATGCATTCCAGCGAATTCATGAGGCCGCGCAAATGCGCGAGGCTGCCGCTACGGCTTAGTTCTCGTCTCGCTGAGTTCGGCCGCCAGCGCCTCCCAGCTGGTGACTGGCAGGTCGCAGTGTGTGCCGATGCAGCGATAAGCAAGGGTTTCGCCATCGACCGGTTTGCGATCGGCAAGCGCGCCGGGCAAGTCTTTTTCGCCAGCATCAATCGCGAAAACCATGCGTCTTGGTGCATACAAGCCGGCGGCGGAGTCGCGCCAGCGCGCAATCTCCTCGCGCTCGCCGCGGATGACAATAATCTCCGGGTGATTCAGGTGCTCCTCGAGCGCCGTGACCAGGCTCACATGCCCGTGAGGATACTCCTCGATAGCCTGCCACGAACCGCGTATCGTCCGCTCGGCGGCATCGAGGTATCGTGACTCGCCGAGCAGAAAGCCGAGACGCTGCAACGCAAAGGCGGCAATGCCGTTGCCGGAGGGTACCGCCTCATCGGCGAGCGGTTTGGGCCGGTGAATCAATTGTTCGTGATCATTGGCTGTGAAGTAAAACGCGCCGCGTTTTTGGTCTTCGAAGTGTTCAAGCATCAGCTCCGCGAGCTGTGCCGCAAATGCCAGGTGATCGCTGTTCCAACGCGATTGCAGCAACTCGAGAATTGCATCGAGCAGGAATGCGTGGTCGTCAAGATAGGCTGGAAATCGCGCCCTGCCATCCTTGTAGCTCGCCAGCAGTCGCCCGTCGATCAACAGGTACTCGCGTATGAAGTCAGTGGCATTCGACGCCGCGTCGACGAGCTCTGGGCGATCCAGCGCCCGGCCCGCGATGGCGAGGCCGCGAATGGCCAGCGCATTCCACGACGTCAGCTGCTTCTCATCGCGCGCGGGCGCTACACGTTTGTCTCGCTCCGCCAGGAGAATCTTTTTGGCGCGTTCGATGGGTTCAGGGGCTTCGTCGCCGTCGAGTGGCTCGTGAACGGTCAGGTGGTGTTTGCCCTCGAAATTCGGCTCGCGATCCAGTCCGAAGCGTTTTGCGAACACCGGGTAATCCTCGCCCAGCAGTGCCTCGACCTGCTCCGGAGTCCACAGGTAGTAGAGGCCTTCCTCGCCCTCCGAGTCCGCATCGCGTGTTGAATAGAATCCGCCGTTTGGCGCCAGCATATCGGCCAGCATCCAGTCCGCTGTTCTGTTGGCAGTGTAGGTGAACAATGGGTCACCGGTGGCAATTGCCGCCTGGGCGTACATCGCGAGGAGCGGCCCGTTGTCGTACAGCATTTTCTCGAAGTGGGGAATTTGCCAATAGCGATCAACGGTATAGCGACAAAAGCCGCCGCCGACGTGATCGAATATTCCGCCCTCGGCCATGCGCGTCAACGTCAGCGTCGCCATGTACAGCGCATCGAGATCGGGGTCGTCGCCGACGGCACTCGCACGCCAGTGTCGCAGCAGGCGGTCAATGGTTGTGGCATGTGGAAACTTGGGCGCCGAGCCAAAGCCACCAAACTGGCGGTCCAAAGAGCCGCCAAAGGTATCGCGTGCCTTCTGCAATGGACTCGCGTGCAAATCGACCAGCTTGGTCGTCACGGCCGGTTCAAGTTGCTTGAACACACCGACCAGTCTGTCGCCCTGTGTGCGCACTTCCTCGCGTTGCTCCTGGTAGAACGCCGCCACTTTTTGCAGCAAATCATCGAATGCCGGCATGCCGTGACGAGGTTTGTCAGGAAAGTAGGTGCCGCCGAAGAACGGCTTTTGCGATTCGCCGTCCAGGAACATGGTCAGCGGCCAGCCACCGCCACGCTGAGTCAGCAATTGATGCGCCAGCTGATAAATCTTGTCGATGTCGGGTCGTTCCTCCCGGTCCACCTTGATATTGACGAACAGGCGGTTCATCACGTCGGCAATTCGATCGTTCTCAAAGGACTCGTGCGCCATGACATGGCACCAGTGGCAGGCTGAGTAACCGATAGACAGCAAAACCGGCCTGCCACTGTCCTTCGCAAGCTGAAACGCCTCCGCGCCCCACGGATACCAGTCTACGGGGTTCTCTGCATGCTGCAGCAGGTAAGGACTTGTTTCTGTGGACAGGTGATTCGGCATTCTCTCGTCCGGCGGGTGCCGGCCACTATGACCAGCTCTTTAACTTGACTATGATACCCATGTTATTAAGCCGGCTGGCAGGAATTGATGCTGACATACCCCGAGATCGACCCGGTCATTTTTTCGATCTGGATATTAAAGATACGCTGGTACGGCCTGATGTACGTGATTGCCTTCCTGCTGGCCTGGTGGCTGGCAAAGAGGCGTTGCAATCGCAGTGACTCACCGGTCAATTCCGAGCAGGTCGATGACCTGATGTTCTACGGCATGCTGGGCGTCATCATAGGCGGGCGAGTGGGCTATGCACTGGTCTACGGCTGGGATCAGCTCACCAGCGACCCCTTGTATCTCTTCAAAATCACGCAGGGCGGTATGTCGTTTCATGGCGGCCTGCTGGGCGTGATGACCGCGATGTGGTTGTACGGACGCAAACTGGGCCATTCGATATGGCGTATGACGGATTTCGTCGCACCCATCGTGCCGCTCGGGCTTGGCTTCGGACGCATCGGCAATTTCATCAATGGCGAACTGTGGGGCAAGCCCACCGACGTTCCCTGGGGATTTATCGTGGACGGCGTCGGCGTACACGCGTCGCAACTCTACGAAGCCCTTCTTGAGGGCCTCGTGCTGTTCATTATTCTCTGGTGGTACTCGGCGAAGCCGCGACCCTACCTCGCGGTATCCGGCATGTTCCTGCTGTTCTACGGGATTTTCCGTTTTTTCGTCGAGTTCTACCGTATACCCGATGCACATCTGGACTACCTGGCACTCGGCTGGGTCACGATGGGCCAGGTATTAAGCGCGCCGATGATCCTCGCCGGGCTGTTGCTTGTCATCATGGCCTATCGCAACGACAAAACAGTGGCGGAGGCCTGACATGCGTGCCTATCTTGACCTGATGCGGCATGTTCGCGAGCACGGTAACGTCAAAAGCGATCGCACCGGCACCGGGACGCTGAGTATTTTCGGCCACCAGATGCGATTCGACTTGAGCGAGGGTTTTCCGCTGGTTACGACCAAGAAGCTGCACGTTCGCTCGATCATTCACGAACTCCTTTGGTTCCTGAGCGGTGACAGCAATATTGCCTACCTGAAAGAGAACGGCGTATCGATCTGGGATGACTGGGCGGATGAGAACGGTGAGCTCGGTCCGGTGTACGGTGTGCAATGGCGAAGTTGGCCGACACCCGACGGGAAGAATGTCGACCAGATTACGCAAATCATGCAGCAACTGCGCGAGACACCGGATTCCCGGCGCATTTTGCTGAGTGCCTGGAACGTTGCCGAAATCGACAACATGGCGTTGCCGCCGTGCCACTGCCTGTTTCAGTTTTATGTCGCCGATGGGAAGTTATCCTGCCAGCTCTACCAGCGAAGCTGCGATATTTTTCTCGGCGTGCCGTTCAATATTGCCTCGTACGCACTGCTCACACACATGCTGGCGCAACAAGCGGATCTCGGCGTGGGCGATTTTGTCTGGACCGGCGGTGACTGCCACTTGTATTCGAATCACCTGGAACAGGCCGACGAGCAACTCAGTCGCGAACCCCTGCCGTTGCCGCGCCTGGCGATCAAGCGTCGCCCGGACAGTATTTTCGACTATCGCTATGAGGATTTCGAAATCCTCAACTACGAATCGCATCCGCATATCAAAGCCGCCGTCGCGGTGTGATTCATTGTGATAAGTCTCATCGTCGCTGCGTCGACAAACAATGTCATTGGTGTACGAGGCGAGTTGCCGTGGCGGCTGTCGGCTGACCTGAAACATTTCAAAGCCCTGACAATGGGCAAGCCGATTATCATGGGCCGCCTCACCTGGGAATCGATCGGCCGTCCATTGCCGGGTCGCAAAAACATCGTCGTTACGCGCAACAAGGCTTTTGCAGCTGAGGGCTGCGACGTCGTTGCATCGCCAGCCGAGGCACTGGCTGCTGCCGGCGATGTAGAAGAGGTGATGGTGATCGGAGGCGGGCAGATTTACGAGCTGTTCCTGCCCAAGGCGGGACGTGTTTACCTAACGCGCGTGCACACCGACGTTGAGGGCGACGCCTGGTTTCCGGAGCTTGATGCCGGCACCTGGGCTCTTTTAGATGTCGAACAGCACATCAAAAGCGATGGCAATGAGTTCGATTTCGAATTTCGAACGTACCAACGCAAGCTGTGTTCCTGACGACGTCAGCTTTGCCCTTCTACCTGGATGATTCTCGGCAGCCGCTTGTCCAGTCGCGCAGCGGTCAACTGACGGCCCCAGACACAGCCCGTGTCGAGACTGATCAGGTTGGGCAACACGATCAGGCCAAGTTGTGACCAGTGGCCGAATACGATGCGCGCCTCGGCCAGTGCGGCGTGTTCGCCTTCGAACCATGGCACCAGGTTCTTTCGCACCGGCCAGGCGCCCCCGCTGTGGGAAAAGTTCAGCTTTTGCCTGGGCGTTAACATGCGCATGCGCGTGAGGCAGTTAATTATGAAACGATGGCGCTTATAGCCGGTCAGTTTCCCGGACCAGGCGTTCGGCGTGTTGCCATACATTTGCCGCAGTAGTGCATCGTACGCGTTCCCGCGAAGCGCCTGTTCAACTTCAGCGGCGCGGGCAAGCGTTTTCTTTACGTTCCAGGCAGGATGCGTTCCGGCATGCACCATCAGCGTAGTCAGGTTTTCGTCGTAGTGCGCGAGTGGGCGCGCGCGCAGCCAGTCGCAAAGTTCATCGACGTCAGGTGCACGCAGCAACTTGGCGAGCGAGTCGAATCGTTTGGTGGTTGGAATGGCCTTTGCCCACAGCGCCAGCAGGTGCAGGTCGTGATTCCCCAGGACGGTAATCGCCGAGTCGCCGAGGCTCTTGACAAATCGCAGCGTTTTTAAAGACTTGGGGCCCCGGTTAACCAGGTCGCCGACCAGCCACAGCGTGTCGCGCGAAGGTTCGAAATCAATCTCGTCCAGCAGATGGCGAAAAGGGTCGTAGCAACCCTGCAAGTCGCCGATTGCATAAGTCGCCATTGTCTGGGCCTAGTTCAGCAAGCCGGGAACCGCTAGGGTAAAGGGTGCGATCGGTGCATCGAAAGTCATGCCGTCATCCGCTTCCATCCGATAGAGTCCCTGCATCGCACCGACCGGCGTTTCCAGTACTGCACCGCTTGAGTAGCGGAACTCTTCGCCGGGACTGAGGTGCGGTTGCTCGCCAACGACACCGTCACCCGTAACCTCCTGAACCTTGCCATTGGCATCGGTGATGATCCAGTGGCGGCTGATCAACTGTGCGGCAACTTCGCCGCTGTTTGTAATTGTGATCGTGTAAGCAAATACGTAGCGGCCGGAGTCCGGTTCTGATTGCTCGTCGATATAACTCGTCGCGACATGAATATTGATATTGCAGCGCTTTTCGTCCATCGCGATATTCTAACGTATGGACGCGGCCAGATGGTTGCTGAGTTCAACGTATTTGCCGATGCCGATTTGTTCGGGTCTCAAACCCGGGTCGATGCCCACCGCCTCGAAATCGGCAATCTCAGCCTGGTCGCGCAGGGCGTTTCTAAGTGTTTTGCGGCGCTTCATAAACGCGGAGGAAACGATGGCCGATAGCAAGGTCGGATCACTTATCTCGAATGTGTTCGCAGGCAGTGGGTCCAGGCGTACGACGGCAGACATAACCTCGGGCGGTGGCTCGAACGCAGCCGGCTCAACATCGAACAGGGACTCCACACTCAGGTGGCAGCCAAGCATGATGCCGAGGCGGCCATAGGCCTTGCTGCCAGGGTGGGCGGCCATCCTGTCGACGACTTCCTTTTGCAGCATGAAATGCATGTCGATGATATTGGAGCGGAATTCGAGCAAGTGAAACAAGAGCGGCGTCGAAATGTTGTAGGGCAGGTTACCGACAATGCGCAAACGATCACCCAGTGCAGCGAAGTCAAAAGCCAGTGCGTCAGCCTCGTGAATCGTAACGTTTGACTGGTCACCGTACTGGCGGCGCAGCCTCGAGGCCAAATCCCGGTCGAGTTCGATGGCGTGCAGGTGCCCGGCGGTGGCGGCCAGTGCGTCGGTTATTGCACCCCGCCCGGGGCCAATCTCGACGACGACATCGTCGCCGGTAACATGAATGGCGCGCAGAATTGCATCGATAACGCCAGGGTCCGTCAGGAAATGCTGACCGAAGCGTTTCCTCGCCCGGTGACCGGGCATCAGCGTGCGGCCATGGTGGCAGCAAGTTCAACAGCAGCCAGCAGACTTCCCGGATCCGCGAGCCCTTTGCCGGCGATGTCGAAGGCCGTGCCATGATCGACCGATGTCCGGATGATCGGCAGGCCCAGGGTGACGTTCACAGCGCTGCCAAAGCCGGCATACTTGATGACCGGTAGACCCTGGTCGTGATACATCGCGAGCACGGCGTCCGCGTGCCCCGCGGCCGGCGTAAATGCCGTGTCAGCAGGCAACGGGCCACGAATCTTCCAGCCGCGACGTTTCGTCGCTTCGACCGCCGGTGCAATGATGGCATCGTCCTCGCTGCCCAGATGGCCGCTTTCGCCCGCATGGGGATTCAGACCGCAAACAATGATCTCCGGCTCGTCGATACCAAAGCGCAACTGCAGCCCGGCGTGCAGGACTTCGATTGTGCTGATGAGCCGATCGGTTGTGATGTAGTCCGCCACCTCGCGCAATGGCAGGTGGGTACTTGCCAGCGCCACACGCAAGTCACCGGCTACCAGCAGCATGACCGGCAATGTCGATTGCGTCAGTTCGGCGAGAAATTCGGTGTGGCCTGTGAAGGCGACACCCGAATCGGCGACGACGTTTTTCGCCAGCGGTGCAGTAACCAGTCCGGAAAACTTGCCTTGCAGGCAGCCGTCGACCGCCAGTTTCAGGCCGTCGAGCAGGGTTTGTGCGTTGTCCGGGTTCGGTCGGCCGGCGACGACTGGCGCCGGAAAGGGAGTGTTGATGACCTGCAGTCGCTCATCGAGCAAGGATGCGTCGCCGACGACGACAATATTCTTCGCAACATCGGCATTGGCCAGTGCGTTGCAAAGTTCCGGCCCGATACCGGCGGGCTCTCCGGCGGTAACGACAAGGGGGTTATCGAGTGTCACTCGGACGAGACACGATTATATGCGCGTATCGACGAAAGCCTCGTCGCGCATACGCTGCAGCCAGAGCAAAGTTTCCTCTTCCTGCTTGCTGTTGCGAATACGGGCTACGCAATTGCGCCGCTTGATCTCGTCCGTGTTGTCGTAAACACGCCGGTCGAGCACCTCAAGTACGTGCCAGCCGAACTGGGTGCGAAACGGCTGCGTAATTTCACCAATCTCTGCCGCTTCGGCAGCGGCCTTGAACTCGGGCGCGTAAACGTTCGTCTCTGACCAGCCGAGATCGCCGCCCAGGTTCGCTGAACCAGGGTCGTCGGAAAGCAGCTTGGCTTGCTCGCCAAAGTCTGCGCCCGCTTTTATCGCCTCGACGGCATCGTCGAGTCGCTGTTTCGCTGTTGCATCGTCAATAATCTCGTTTGGGGAAATAAGAATGTGACGAATCTTGGACTGATTGATTTCGCTGCGTTCGACAGCGCTGCGCAGGTTGTCGACTTTTACGATATGCAGGCTATTGGTTGTTCGGAACGGCTCGGATATATCGCCGGGTTTCATGTCCTGCAGCACGTCCGTGAATATTGATGGCACCTGCTGGCCATTCAGCCAGCCAAGTGAGCCACCTTCCAGTGCCGTGCGACCTTCGGAATGCTGCGCGGCGAGTTGCCGAAAATCAGCGCCATCATTCAGCTGCTGATAGATATCCTTCGCTTTGGCTTCAATGGCGGCAACGGCTTCCGCACTGGCTCCTTCACCGATTGACAACAGGATGTGCGACAGCTGCCAGTCGGAGTTGACGACAACGTTGGTTTCCAGGTCCGTTATGCATTGTGCGATTTCGCGGTCGGAGACGCGGATTCTTCGCAGTACTTCGATGCCCTTGAGTTCGTTCAATGTGAGCTCTTCACGCAGGCCCTCACGAAACTCGGCATAGTCGACGCCGTCTTCGGCGAGCATCGCCGGTATATCTTCGAACCGAACCTGGTTTTGATCGGCGAGCCGCTGGACGGCGGCGTGGACGACCTGGTCAGAAATCTGGGCCGACAAGCCAA
>JAUHYO010000411.1 GCA_030426325.1 Gammaproteobacteria bacterium
CGCTGAGCGATTCGGCGAGATTCGGGCGCGGAGCCAGCGGTGCAAACAGGTAACCACCCCAGCCATTGTTCGGCTGCATGACGGCCAGCAACGGCACGAAGTCGAACGGCATGCCTTGTGACGCGAGGAACAGGTTCAGGCCGATGGCGTCGAGGTCAGGCACGGGGCCGGCCGACGTTTGTGTGTAGATGCCGGTGATGTCTTTGGATTCATCCGTGTAGCGTGCACCGAGTGTCAGTGTGACTTTCTCAGAGAAGACAATATCCGTCTGGCCAAACACCGCCCAGGCTTCGTGGTCCTGGTCGATTTCATCGTGCGCAAACGTGCCGAGCGGGAACGGCGTTGCGGCCGGCGGCAACATGCCACCCGAGCCCGCCGATACCGCATTCACACCATTGATAAGCGCTACCAGGTCCGGCTGCACTGCCAGGACGTACTGATTCATCAGCGCGCCGCCATTGGTGTCGGTGATGCTTTCAATTTCCTGGCCAAAGTAATAAACGCCGACCTGGAAGAAGCTGCCTTTGTCACCGATGTCGCCGGACAGGCGGAACTCCTGCGAGAAGGACGTTTGAGCTGCATCATTCGTACGCTCGAATACATCGACGTTGGTGAAGTCACCATCGATGCGATCGAAGGTGTCGAACGCGCGATAGGCTGAGACCGACGAGAACGTCAGCTCACCAACGGCCTTGTTAATCTCGAACGAAATTCCGCGATCCTCGTTTTGCGAAACCGGCAGGTAATTCTGGGCAACGACATAGTCATCGTAATTGGCTGAACGAATGTTCGCGGCACCAGGACCGAATACGGCGGCGAGTAGGTTGCTGTCATATGGGTAGGACGTAAATACCGTTCCGCCGAGTGAAACGATTGCCGAGTCCGAACCGGGCACAAGTGCCGGGAAGGCCGGAACGCTGGCCTGCGAAAACAGACCGTCGACTCTTGAAATCGCGACGCAACAGTTCTCGTCAATCTCGGCGTAGTCGAGGATAACGCGCATATTGAAATCGTCACTCGGGTCGTTGACGCCAAGCTGCATGCGAATTCCGAATCGGTCGCGATTGTTGTAAATGTCCTCGCCGAGGAACAGGTCACTGACGTAGCCATCCCGTTGTGAGGTAAAGACCGTTGCTCGAAGGGCCATGTCATCGGTTAAGCCGATATTCGTCGCTGCGGAGATACGTGCCAGGCCGTAGTCACCGGCGGTGACATCGATATAGGCGTTGGCAGACGACGGGTCCGGGGCCACGGTACGAAGCAGGATTGCACCCGCCGCCGTGTTTTTGCCGAACAGCGTGCCTTGCGGGCCGCGCAGGACTTCCGCCGACTGGACGTCGATGAGTTCGTTAATCATCGAGCTCTGGCGAGATCGATAGACGCCGTCGACATACAGGCCGACGGACGATTCGACGCCGAAGTTATTTGCCGTACTGCCGATTCCGCGAATGGCAAAGTTGGATGACGTTGTCGTCTGGCTTTGACCGACAATCAGTCCTGGCACATTCTGCTGCATGTCAAACATGTCTTTGATACCGGCGGCGTCAATTTCGGCGCCGGTGACAACACTGACTGAGACAGGTACGTCGGAAAGGTTCTGGTCGCGCCTTTGCGCCTGAACCACAATTTCCTCGATATAGACGGGTTCATTCTGAGCGGCGGCAGGTGCTGCCGACAAGATGAATCCCAATGAAATCGTGGTGAGCGACACACGACACAGTAAATCGGAGTTTATCCGTTTCATAATCCCCCCTAAGGACAAGGTCAACGCATGGTGCTGATTTGAGGGAGCATATCATGAATTTCCGCGTTAGAATCACCGTGCAAACTTATGAAAAACTGATGTTTAGGCGATGAACACAGAATCCCGGATAGTAATTGGACTAAGGAAATTGAATGGGCGATCCCCTACGACTTTATGGACTCAATGCGGTGGTCTTGTCGGCCGCAAGCGGCATTGGCGAGGCGACTGCCAGGACGCTGGTCAAGCACGGCGCAACGGTATTGGCATTTGACACAAAAAACAGTGGTGTCGAACAGCATTTCGCCTCGGTCCGGGGTATCACAGGCGTCGCCACCAACCTGGTCGATGCGGACAGGATGCCGCAGCTCATTGATGATGCGGTGAATTCTCTAGGCGGAATCGACATTCTGGTCAACGAATTCCCGATTACCTTTAGTGATCCGATCAGCGCGGCGGCGGACCGCCTGGAGCGCCTGTTGCAGTCCCGCGCCGCGCTCACCTTGTCGATTTGCCGTGCCGCCTTGCCGCACCTTAAGAAGAGTCCGGCGGGGCGCATTATTAATATGGGCTTTTTAAGAAGCGCCTTTGCGACCGATGCCGATGATGCCTGCGCCAAAGCCGAGAGAGACCTCGCCAACCTGACG
>JAUHYO010000412.1 GCA_030426325.1 Gammaproteobacteria bacterium
TAGCGTGCGTAGACGCTTAGCGACTCCGCGCCGCAGTGCTCCTGGATATCGACAAACATGCGCTCGATGCAGGCTTCGTGAAAATCATTGTGCTGGCGAAACGACACCACGTAACGGAGCAATGCTTCCCGGTCGATGCGCGGACCCCTGTAGCGTACGGACAGGCTGCCGATATCGGGCTGCGCCGTGACCGGGCAAAGACTTCGCAGCAGGTGAGTATGCAAGGCTTCGTCGGCGATCACACCGGGATCGGCGCGCAGCAAGCTCGCATCAACATCAAAGATGTCGCAGCTAACGTCCAGGTTGTCGAGGCTGGTGCCGGGCAGCGTACGCAGGTTTGACGCCGATGCCTCGTCGTTTTCGCTGAGTGCGACGAAGACGCTGCCACCGGCCGCAAGGCTCAAGTCTTTTGCGATTAAGTCACGAACCGCATCCCCGCTCGTGTACTGCGTCATCGCGAATGAATTGAGATACAGCTTCAGTGATTTTGATTCGACCAGGTTGGGGGTGTCGGCCGGAATACGAATTTCCGCGGTCGCGACTTTCGGAAGACCTTTTGAGTCAAGCCAGCTAAGCTCCCAGGCATTCCAGATATCAAGGCCCTGAAACGGCAGCGTTGTGAGGTTTAGCGCAGCGCGGCTCTCGCTGCGCGGTAAAGCGAACAGCACGTCGGGCTCATAGTGTGTCGGGTAATGCGCTTCCCGCCCCAGTGGAAGTGTTGGATTACTCAATGCCGGTCTCTTTATCAATGCAGAACGGTATTTTGCAGTATTGGGCGCAGGAATGGCTGCTTTCTTGTGTAAAATACCCAGCCATTTTCTCACCACAGAACCTCAATCCTGCACGCCAGGCGGAGCTCCTACTTAATGTGTCCAGCAAAAAAGAACCCCGAATTCGAACGCGGCTATATCATTCCGATTGGCGGCGCTGAAGAAAAATTCCAGAACCGGGACATACTGGATCGATTCGTCAAAGTCTGTGGCGGCAAAGAGGCTCGGATTGGCATTATTCCTACCGCGTCGGAACTCGAGGATACCGGCCGCAACTATGAAAAACTATTTCGCGATATCGGCATTAAACACGCGCAGGTATTGCAGTTTGAGACGCGTGAGGACTGTCAGAAAGGGAAGGATGTTGATTACATAGAAAAATGCAGCGGTGTATTCATGACGGGTGGCAATCAATTGCGATTGTCGACGACTTTGGGCGGCACGCGGGTAGCGCAATTGATTCGACGCCGAAATGCAAACGGGATGCATGTGGCCGGCACGTCGGCAGGTGCGGCGTTCATGCCCGAACATATGATCGCCGGTGGAGAGGAGGGCAGCACACCCAGCCCGGACAAGGTCACGATGGCGCCCGGTCTCGGGCTGACCAATGCCTTCATCATCGATCAGCATTTTCGGCAGCGCGACCGGCTTGGGCGTCTTTTGACGGCGCTGGCATACAACCCCTTCGCTGTGGGCATTGGCCTGGACGAGGATACCGCCGCATTTATCCGGCCGGGCGACGATGTCGAAGTGGTGGGTAGCGGCGGAATAACGGTGATAGATCCAACCGATCTCAGCTATTCGTCAATGGACCGCGCCCGGCGCGGCGAACCGGTTAGCCTCATAGGCGTAAAGCTGCATATACTGGTCGCAGGAGGCCGCTTCGACATCACCAAGAGGACGGCACACGCCAAGTAAGGCCTAAACCAAAAAAACCAAAGGCAGCTGGCATGAAAATAGAAAGTACAAATGTTTACGTCGGCCCAAGCACCTTCGCCCGCTTTCCGGTCATCCGCCACATCCTGGATCTCGGTGAGCTCGAGGAATGGCCAACGAGCCGACTCGGCGAAGCATTCATAACGCCGTTACTCGAGTTCCTGCCGGGCTTGCATGAGCACGGATGTTCCTACCGGGAACCGGGTGGTTTTGTTCGCAGGCTGCGTGAGGACGAGGGTACCTGGCTGGGCCATGTGATGGAACACGTGGCGATTGAGTTGCAAAACATTGCAGGGTCCGATGTGACCTACGGTCGAACACGCTCGATTGACGGCAAGCCGGGTTTTTACAATATGGTTTTCCAGTACAAGGATGCGACCGTGGGTCGCGAAGCCTCGGCGCTGGCGTTGCAGCTGATCCACAGCCTGTTGCCCGAGGCAATCAGGCCGCCGGACACGCCATCGGCCGACTGGGATTTCCCGGAACAGCGCGATCGCTTCATCCGCTTCGCGCAACGACGGGAATTCGGGCCTAGCACGGCCTCGCTCGTCAAGGCGGCGGAAGCACGCGGCATACCGTGGTTGCGCCTGAACGAATACAGCCTCGTACAGTTCGGTCACGGTCGTTACCAGCAACGAATCCAGGCGACAACCACCGGGCGCACCAGCAATATTGC
>JAUHYO010000413.1 GCA_030426325.1 Gammaproteobacteria bacterium
GTGACCCAGGTTACCGATGAGGTGATTCGTGGCAACTGGGTCGTCAAGTCCTTTGGCGGTTTCGAATACGAAAGCGAGCGTATGGCCGAGGTCGACGAACGCAATCGCAGCCAAAACCTGAAGCTAATCCGTGTGCGCTCACTCGGTGTCGCTGTTACACAGGTCGTATTCGGTTTCGGTATCGCAATGGTGATCTACGTTGCGGGCCGGCTATCGCTCGAGGATGCACTGACCGCCGGCGAGTTTATCGCTTTTTTCTCGGCGATGATGCTCATGCTGCAGCCTGTTCGTCGCATAACGAACGTCAATGCGACCTTGCAGCGGGGTGTGGCGGGGGCCGATAGCCTCTTTGCCGTCATGGATGAGACGGATGAGGTTGATGAGGGTCGCCAGGTTATTGACCCTGTCCGTGGCGAAGTCAGCTTTGACAAAGTCTGCTTTTCCTATGGCGAGGAAGGCAGTCCGGTTATCGACAACGTCAGCGTTGATATCGAGGCCGGCAAAACCCTGGCCATAGTCGGCCATTCGGGCAGTGGCAAATCGACCCTCGTCAGCCTGTTGCCCCGTTTCTACGAAATGGACTCCGGTGATATTCGCATCGATGGCATATCGATCCGGGATCTGACGCTTGATTGCTTGCGAAGAAATATCAGTCTCGTCAGCCAGGATGTCGTCCTGTTCAATGACACAATTCGCAACAACCTTGCGTATGGGCAGTTGCGGGGAGTCTCCGACGATGAGTTGATGCAGGCAGCCGAGGCGGCGCACGTACTGGAATTTGTCAATGATTTGCCAAACGGCTTTGAGACGATGGTTGGTGACCGCGGCGTGTTGTTGTCCGGCGGGCAACGACAGCGAATTGCTATCGGTCGTGCTTTATTGAAAAACGCACCGCTGCTCATCCTGGACGAAGCAACGTCAGCGCTGGATACAAAATCCGAACGGCGCATCCAGGACGCTTTGAATGTATTGATGAAGAATCGCACGACGCTGGTCATTGCGCATCGGCTTTCAACCGTCGAAAAAGCGGACCGGATTATTGTAATGGATGCCGGTCGTATCGTGGAATCCGGAACACATGCGGAACTGATGGCCCTGGGTGGCCATTACGCAGCGCTTTATCACATGCAGTTCAGCGACGAGTAGATCGACTGTGAGCTTGAGTCATCAATGGATTGAAAAAGTCTGGTACGAAGGTGCGTGGTCGGGCCTGATCTTGTTACCGCTGAGCTGGATTTATCGGCTGATACTGGCGATTCGTTCAGCTCTCTACCAATCCGGCGCCTTTCGTACGTACAAGGCACCGGCGCCGGTCATTATCGTCGGCAATATTACTGCCGGCGGCACCGGCAAGACACCGACAGTGCTCTGGTTGGTGCAACAGCTTGCCGCACGAGGTTACAATCCGGGCATCGTGAGTCGCGGGTACGGTGGCAGCAAATCCGGTACGTCGATGCGTGTCGATGCCGATAGCGACCCGGCCGTTGTTGGCGATGAGCCGGTATTGCTGGCGCGGCGTGCCCAGGTTCCACTTGCCGTCGACGCGGACAGGGTAAGGGCGGCAACAATGCTGGTGGACGATGGTGTCGACGTCATTGTTGCTGACGATGGATTGCAGCACCGCCGATTGGAGCGCGACTACGAGATATGTGTCGTCGATGGCACGCGTGGGCTTGGCAATCGTCGCCTTCTTCCGGCTGGGCCCTTGCGCGAGTCGCCACGACGGCTCGATCAGGTAGACCGGGTGCTCGTCAATGGCGGAGTGGGCGATACCGCGGCCTACCGGTTTGACCTGGTTGCCAGTGAGGCCTGCCGTCTGGATGGCTCCCTGGCGCGCCCACTGGACGGTTTCCGAAACAAGACCGTGCATGCAGTGGCAGCGATCGGTAATCCGCAACGGTTTTTCGATACACTGCGCGAGCACGGTATCCAGGTTATCGAGCACGCGTTTCCCGACCACCAGCCGATCGCCCGATCAGCGCTGAAATTTGGCGACGGATTCGACGTGTTCATGACCGAGAAAGACGCCGTCAAGCTGGGGCGTAGTCCTGGCGAAAACTATTGGTACGTCCCCGTTAACTTCGAAATGGAGCCTGTCCGGGCGGCGGCGGTCCTGGACCACATTGTTGTCCGTCTCCAGCAGGCGAGAGAGTCGCATGGCTGAATTTGTCGTTGTCATACCCGCACGATTCGCGTCCACCCGGTTGCCGGGAAAGCCGTTGCGAGAAATTCATGGCAAGACGATGATTCAGCACGTTTTCGAACGAGGCCAGGAAAGTGGCGCGTCGGAAGTTATTGTTGCGACCGACGATGATCGGATCGCCGAAGCCGCGGAAGACTTCGGTGCGACCGTCTGTATGACTCGTGATGATCATCAGTCG
>JAUHYO010000069.1 GCA_030426325.1 Gammaproteobacteria bacterium
GCGCGGCTACTTTATCCTGGCGTTTCTCGCGATCGTTGTTGTCGGTGCTTTGATTTTGTACGCGTGGCGTGCGCCGTCGCTCGATTCGGATGTTGGCTTCGGATTATTGTCTCGCGAAACGTTCTTGCTTCTGAATAATGTTTTGCTGGTGGTTGCGACCGCGTTGGTGCTCCTGGGTACGCTCGCGCCATTAATTGTGGAGATGACCTCTGGCGGAAAAATATCCATCGGCGCGCCATGGTTTGAGGTTGCATTCCTGGTGCCGACAATACCGCTGGTCCTGTTGCTGGGCCTCGGTATGCATACTGCCTGGCGTCGGCAAAATACGGCGCCGTGGCAAAAAATGTTGCGATTGCCTGCGATTGCAGCCGTTGTCGTCGGAGTTCTGTTGCCCTTGATGTTTTACGGGCGCGTCGGTTTGATGCTGGGCGTTGGAACGGTTGCCGCGGTCTGGATAATGGTTTCCTCTCTAATTCAGCCGTTGCGATCGGTACGACGCGCGCCGGGTGCGCCGGCCATGCCGCGCTCGGCGCTCGGCATGTCAATCGCGCATTTTGGTATGGGTGTTTTCGTCTTGGGCGTGACAATCGTTTCCGCGTTCGGAGTCGAGTCTGACCGCTCATTGTCGGTCGGCGACTCGGTGGAAGTATCCGGGTTTCAGTTTGAACTTCGCGAGCTGCGCGATGTGGCGGGTCCAAATTACTCGGCGATTGAAGGCGTTGTTGAAATTCGCCGGGACGGCGATTACGTCGGTACCGTCCGGCCGCAGAAACGTCAGTACCTGGTGCAGAAAAGCTGGATGACCGAAGCCGGCATTCACCCTTCATGGAACAAGGACCTGTTCGTCGCACTCGGTGACCAGCTGGGTGGTGGTGCCTGGAGCGTCAGGATTCAATACAAGCCGATGATTCGTTTTATCTGGTTTGGCGCCTTGATCATGGCCATCGGCGGGCTGGTGTCGGTCACTGATCGTCGTTATCGTCGCCATCGACGCGAGGCGGTGGCGGAGCCTGCAGCATGAACCGCTATATCCTGCCGCTAGTTGCCGTCGTCGTCATGATTCCCATTTTGATATTGGGATTGCAATCGGATCCCTCGAAACTGCCGTCACAATACATTGGCAAACCAGCGCCGCAATTTAGTTTGCCGACGTTGAAAGACCCGTCACGAACCCTGAGTTCTGCGGATCTTGTCGGACAGGTGTCGCTGGTCAATATTTGGGGAACCTGGTGTGTGGGTTGCCGCGCCGAGCACGGCTTCCTGATGCAACTGGCCGAACAGCACCAGGTCCCGATCTTCGGCATAAACTGGCGCGACAACCGGCAGGATGCGCTGCAGTGGCTAAGGCAATACGGCGATCCCTACGTTGCCTCAGGATTTGACCAGGATGGGCGTGTCGGCATCGATTGGGGTGCTTACGGCGCACCGGAGACTTTTCTGATCAGTGCCGAGGGACGGGTTTTGTATCGCTTCGCGGGGCCGCTCGATCAATCGATCTGGGATCGGGAATTTGCGCCTTTGATAGCCGGAGCATCGCAATGAGACGAGCCCCGGGACTGCTCCTGTTGATTTTCCTGATGGCATCAACGGCGTCAGCAATTGATACGGACAAAGGATTTGATGATCCGGTATTGCAAGCTCGATACACCCGGCTGATTGCTGAAGTTCGTTGTGTGACTTGCCAAAATCAGTCGATCAAGGACTCGAACGCGTTTATCGCGGCCGACTTGCGACGCGAGATCCGGCGTTTGATTTCGGAGGGCAAAACCGACGCAGAAATTGCCGGTTTCCTGGTGACTCGCTACGGCGAATTCGTCCTGTATCGACCGCGCTTCTCGGGGAAAACAATGTTTATATGGATTGCGCCATTCCTGTTGTTCCTGTTCGGCAGCGTTGCGATCGTTCGCGTCGTCCGCTATCGCATGAATCAACCCATCGATGACGACCTTATCGACGAAGGACCAGCGTCATGATGCTCTGGATGGCGATATCCGCATTGCTATTGCTTGCAATAGCGTTCGTGGCCTGGCCCCTGTTTCGAGACAGACGTCGTTTGACGACGCTGCTGGCTGCTGTTTGCGTTTTCATGGTCGCGACGGCCGGCGGCCTCTATTACTTCATTGGCAGTCCCGGCGTTCCATCGGGCGCCGGATCGACACCGGACGTCAGCGAGATGGTGTCGTCGTTGGCGGATCGTCTCAAGGATAACCCGGACGATGTTGATGGCTGGATCATGCTCGGGCGTTCCTACCAGACCCTGGGTCAGTTTGACGATGCCGTATCCGCTTTCGAATCGGCAATCGCGTTGGAGGAAGGTCGTAATCCGCAAACGCTGGTAGCTCTCGGACTGGCACTGATGGCGCAGCAGAATGGCCAGGTCGGTGATCGCGCGGTGCGGCTGTTTGAGAATGCGCTGGCCCTCGATCCCAACAATCCAAACGCGCTCTTTTACGCGGGAGGCGCCGCTGCGCAGCGCGGAAATACAGCCTTGGCGGCCGATCGCTGGGAAATACTAATGGGGCTGAATACGCCGCCGGAAGTGCGCGAGTTACTGCAAAACAAGATTAATGAATGGCGCGGGATATCGGCACCGCCGGTTGAGCAGCTTTCCGCTTCGTTGATCGTGCGGGTATCCGTCGCGGAGTCGGTCAGTGATTTTCTGGCACCCGACACCACCGTGTTTGTCATTGCGCGCGACCCGGCGCAGCCATCGCCACCCATTGCGGTCACGAGACGGCGCTTGTCTGAATTGCCCGCAACGATTGAATTGAGCGATCGGGACGCAATGATTCCCGGGCGGCCGTTGTCCGGGTTCGGCTCGGTTGAAGTTGTTGCCCGCGCCTCGGTGTCGGGCACACCGGCAGCGCAGGCGGGCGACTGGTTTGGGTCCGGCGTCGTCGATCAGTCCAGTTCCGGGGAAATCGACCTGGTCATTGATCAAATCGTTCCGTAGGCGCTCCGGTGACTGAGAGAGTTGACGCTGCACCGATGTGCTTTGCCTGTGGCAAGGACAATCCGGTCGGTCTCAAGATTAACTTCAGTTTCGATGGTAAATACTGCACGGCCGAGTTTACTGGCGGCGAAAACCACGTCGGCTGGCAGGACACCATTCACGGTGGCATCGTCTATTCGGCTCTGGATGACGTCACCGCCAATGTGATCTATCTGCAGGGACGAAAAGCGCATACCGCAAAGTGTGAGATTCGCTACCGACAGCCCTTGTACGTCGGCGAAACAATTAAGCTCATTGGCTGGATAGAAAAAGAAAAAGGCCGCTTGATCATTTTGAAAGGCGAGGCGCGGCGGAAAGCAGACGATGTGCTGGTGGCCGACTGCGAAGCCAGCTTTATGGTGTTTAACTAGGACAGGTTATGGCATTACCCGACGCACTCGCGGGGCGACTCAGGCTTCCGTTGATCGGTGCACCCATGTTCATCGTTTCCGGTCCCGAACTGGTGATTGCTCAATGCACGGCTGGGATCGTCGGCTCTTTTCCTGCACTGAACGCACGCCCACAAGCCATGCTGGGTGAATGGCTGAAACGTATTCGCGATGAACTGGCGGAGTATGCTGAAACGCACCCGGAACAGCCCGTTGCGCCCTACGCGGTAAACCAGATTGTTCACTCCAGTAATCCGCGACTGGCGGAGGACATGGAGATCTGTGTTGAACACCAGGTGCCGATAATCATTACCAGCCTGCGGCCGCCGGAAGATGTCGTTACCGCGGTGCATTCCTACGGCGGGCTGGTGTTCCATGATGTGATCAGCCTGCGCCATGCGCGCAAGGCAATCAGCCAGGGGGTGGACGGCATCATCGCAGTTTGCGCCGGTGCGGGCGGGCATGCCGGACCGATGAGTCCTTTTGCATTGGTCAAGGAGATACGCAAGGAATTCGATGGGGCGATCATTTTGTCCGGCAGTATTACCAGCGGCGGTGACGTACTGGCTGCCCGGGCGATGGGCGCCGACCTGGCCTACAGTGGCACGCGATTTATTGCCAGCAATGAGGCGAACGCAACGCCCGACTACAAACAGATGATTGTGGACAGCGCCGCGGAGGACATTGTCTACTCGTCGCTTTTCACGGGCGTTCACGGTAATTACCTCAAGGGCAGCATCATGAAGGCGGGTCTGGACCCGGATAACCTGCCGGACGGTTCAAAACACGATATGGATTTCGCGAAAGCGACCAAGTCTGATGCCAAGGCGTGGAAAGATATCTGGGGCGCGGGGCAGGGTGTTGGCAGTATCGATTCGATTCAATCCGCACGCGACATCGTCATGTCCATGGAGCGCGAGTATCGGGAAACACTCGCCGCATTGTCAGCCTGAGTATGAGGATCGCGCTTTATTCGTACTTATTTGTTGCGCTGGGCGGAGCGCTCGGTGCGATGGCAAGATTTGCGCTGAACGTGTTTATCCAGCGAGATGTCGATTTTCCCTGGGGGACCCTGACGGCAAACCTGCTCGGGTGCCTGGTAATGGGCGTCATCGCGCAACTCATCGCGGGCACCAACTGGTTTAACGATGCCGGTATTATTCCGGACCAATACCGGCTGCTTTTTGCTGTTGGATTCTGCGGAAGTTTTACGACCTTGTCGTCAATGGTTCTCGAGCTGAATACAATGCTGCAAAAGAACGAGCTCTTCTATTCATTCTCCTACCTGGTCGGCACGATGATCGGTGGTTTTGCCTGTTTCTATATCGGTGTGGTTTGCGTGCGCTTGTTCATGCAAACGCAGAGCAGCTAGTCAGGGCAGCGACTTTTCGAGTAGATCGACGACGCGTTCGCACCAGTCTTCGTGCTCCGGTTTCATCAATGCCGAGCGCAGGCAGGTGACGGATTTCGAATTGATTTCGATATTACCCAGGTAGCCGCCAACCAGCGCCGTCGGCAGTTCTATCATCGCGAGATGCAGGCCGTTCTCCGCGGCTTTTGTGAACAGGCTCCGGGCGGCAGCGCTCGAGCTTGTAGTGTCGTCTGTGTTCACTGCGTAAACGACAATGTCGAGTTCCGGCGGCATTAGGGGTACGAAACCCGGGCTGTTTGCAAGGCGATGGTGAAGTTGACGAGCCGCCCGCAGCGAGGCGCCAAGTGACGCGGCGAAATCGCCGCCTTTCACCAGCGGCATGAGCTTCTGGGTGGCCCATAAGGCAACGGCGGATGCCCCGGGCCGGGAACACTCGAGGCTGATCTCGCCGAGGTGCAGTTCCGCCGAGCTGAAGTAAGTGTACGGCGAGTCGTGCCGGTAGAGCGCGCCCACCGACGGGTCTTTGTACAGGACGCATCCGCAACCGTAAGGTTGCAGGCCGTGTTTGTGTGGATCGATTACGATCGAGTCCACGTTTACGAGGCCGTCAAATGCCTGCCGCGTCCGGGGTTCAAGGTCCTCGCAGAGTCCGAAGTAACCGCCATACGCTGCGTCGGCGTGTATCCGGAACCCGTATCGTTCTTTAAGTTGCAGAATAGCCGGCAGCGGGTCAACGGCACCCAGCCCGGTATTGCCCATGGTCACTACGACCGTGCCAACGTCCCCCTTCGAGAGCTCCTCTTCGACGCTTGAAAGTGACATTCGTCCATCGCTATCGACGTCAACAGCGGAAAAAGCGAGCCCGAGAACGTCGCTGATGCGCTGGTGCGTGTAGTGCGCTTGCGAGGATGCGATGACGCGCTTGCCGGGGTGTAACTTTCCGGCGACCCACAGAGCTTCCAGGTTCGCCATCGTTCCGCCGCCCGTCAGATGGCCGAGTGGTGCTTCCCAACCGAACATTGCCCCGATCTGCGGTATGCATTCTTTTTCCATGGCCGAACTGGCACGACCGCCGTCCAATGCATGATTGTTCGGGTTGATCCACAGCGACAGTGCGTAGGCAATGCGTGCTATCGGGTGTGGTGGCTTCAGCATCTGGCCTGCGTAATGGGGATGGTAGTAGGGGTAGTTGTCCTGCATCCGGGTGGCAACTTCGTCGAGCACAGCGGCCAAGGCAGCGTCGTCGAATTCGGGCGTGAATTCAGGCAGGCCGGCAAACCCTGCGTCGAGTTTTTTCAGGGCCGCGCGCAACAGTTTCAATTCGTTGTAATTGATCATCAGAATTCCGTGTTCGGGTTATTATGGCGGAATGGATTTAATTGCGTTGGCCGTTCCGTTTTTTCTGTTGCTGCTGCTCGTTGAGCTGCTTGTCGATCGTATCAGGCGAACCGGTCACTACCGAAGCAATGATGCGATTAATAGTCTCAGTGCGGGAATTCTAAGCACGACAAGCGGCTATTTCACCAAAGTTGTGCAATGGGCAATCTGGGGTTTTGTGTTTTCCCAGTTCGCTATTTTCGAGATTCAGCGGGAATGGTTCGATGCAAGCGCCGGCGGTATCCTGCTGTGGATCATTGCGGCGGTCGCCTGGGATTTTTGCTACTACTGGAATCATCGCCTTGGCCATGAGATGTCCATTCTGTGGGCTGCACATGCGGTGCACCATCAAAGTGAAGACTACAACCTGTCGACCGCCCTGCGTCAAACAAGCACCAGTTTCTTGTTTAGCTGGATATTCTACCTGCCGTTGTTCCTGATCGGTTTCCCGGTCGATGTGCTGATTACTGTCGGAGCGATTAACCTGATTTACCAGTTCTGGGTACACACGCAGCAGGTCAATCGTCTCGGTTTTCTCGACCGGATACTCGTAACACCATCGAACCACCGGGTTCACCATGCCCAAAATGAACGCTACATTGACAAGAATTACGGAGGAATTCTTGTGCTGTGGGACCGGCTGTTCGGCACTTTTATGGAAGAGTCCGACGAAGACCCGGTGGTCTTCGGTGTGAGAAAGCCGTTGGCCAACTGGAATCCTTTCTGGGCGAACTTGCAGGTATACGATTATCTTCTGTTCGATGCGCGTCACACGCGCCGTTGGCGCGACAAGATCGGCTTGTGGTTCCGGCGCACAGGTTGGCGACCTGCCGATGTTGCCGCTCGCTATCCCAAGACGCCGACAGATTTGCAGCAGTTCCGGAAATTTGACCCGGTGTTGTCACCCCGGCAGTCGTACTACGTTATGGGACAGTTCCTGGTGGTAGTTCTTCTTACGCTGTTTAATGCCGATATTTTTGCCAAACAGGGTGCAGCGGCGGTGCTGGTACCTTGCCTGCTTTTGTGGGCGCACTTGTATACTCTGGGCATGTTGAATGAAGGACGTTCGCATGCCGCACGATTCGAATTGATTCGTCTCTTTATTGTTGTTCCATTGGGCCTGATTGCGCTTGATGATGCGGTGCTTACTATCTCTGCAACGCATTGGTCAATTGTTGCCACTTACATCCTGGTGTCTTTCCTATGTCTGAAAAAAAGCTAGTTAAAACGGGAACGGAGTGGGAACCGCTGGTGGGTTACTGCCGTGCCGTTCGGGTTGGGGCGCATATTGCAGTGTCCGGCAGTGCGCCGGTTGGTGAGAACGGCGAGCTGGTTGGTGAAGGTGACATGTATTTGCAGACTCGACGATGCATCGAAATCATCGCCGCAGCACTGCAAGAGGCCGGCGCCGGCCTGGAGGATGTCGTCAGGACGCGAATCTTTGTCACCGATATCGATCGCTGGAAGGATGTTGCGAAGGCTCATCGTGAGTTTTTTGCCGATGTGACTCCGGCATGCTCAATGGTGGAAGTCAGTCGCCTGATTGGTTCTGGCATGCTGGTAGAAATTGAGGCCGATGCAATTATCAGCGAGCCCTAACTGCGAGTGAGTATACGAGTTCGAATCGGCGCGGCCGAAGGCCGGCGTATTGCGCTCGCCGCCCAGGGCTTTGATCGTCCGCGCCCAACAATGGCTACCGACGTTCGACATTTTCGCCGAGCGATGTCGGCAATTGCCGTACTGCAACTCGACTTCGTCAATGTGCTGATGCCCGCGCATTTTTTCATGATCTGGTCTCGTCTCGGCGCTTACGATCGACGTCGCTTTGAGCACTATCTGTACCATTCAGGCGAGCACATTGAGCAGTGGGCACATGAAGCGTCTGTGGTCGCTACCAGCGACTGGCCCTTGCTCGCGCACCGGCGGGCAACATTCAACCAGTGGAAAAACAGCCCGCTAAAAAAAATTGCCGAATCGAAACCGCTACCTCGCGGCCATTCTGGACCACGTCACTGAACACGGCGAGACAACCGCCCACGACCTGCCGGAGGTCAAAGGACCTGCGCGAAAACCGGGCGACTGGCATCGGTCAATTCCTCGCTGGGCAATCGAGCATCATTTTGGAACAGGACATCTCGCGGTACGGAGGCGACGAAAAAACTTCCAGCGAGTCTATGATCTGCCCGAGCGCATTCTGGACGACCAATATCGAACAGCATCGGTGGAGAGTCCAACCGCGGATCGCGAGCTTGTTCGCAAAGCGACCGCGGCACTGGGGATCGCGACGCTGCCGGATATTGCCGACTACTACCGGATGAATATTCGGGATGTCCTGCCTCGCGTGCAGGAACTGATTGAAGAAGGCGCGGTATCGGAATTGTCGGTTGACGGCTGGTCGGAGACGGCGTACCTGGCGTCAACCGCGCGGTCACCGCGTTCGATTCCGGGCGCGTCTCTGCTTTCGCCTTTTGATCCTGTGGTCTGGTACCGGCCCCGCGCGCTGAGATTATTCGATTTCGATTACCGCATTGAGATTTATGTTCCCGAGGCGAAACGGCGATGGGGCTATTATGTCCTGCCTTTTCGACAGGGCGATGCCATTACGGCACGTGTCGATCTGAAAGCAGACCGGAAAGCATCGCGGCTGCTTGTTCAGAATGCGCATCGCGAATCCTGCGCCAATTCAACGACCACGGAAAAGCTGTTTGCCGAGCTTAATTCCCTGGCCTCATGGCTGCAGCTCGATGGTATCGTGGTTCGGCAAACCAATGCCTTCGAGAAGGCATTGGCGGCTTTGGCACGAGCCAGGCGCTAGTCGCTGGCTTCTTCGTTGCGTTTGCGATCTCTGTCAAGCCTGGCGCGCTCGCTGTTCCGTTTGTCGCGCATCTGACGCGCAGCGGCGCGTTCTTCTTCATTCATGGACTGCCAGCGTTGCCGGCGTTCCTCTTTGATGGCAGCGCGTTTTTCCCTGGCCGCTGCACGCTCTTCCTCAGACATCGATCGCCATTTCTCTCGAGCAGCGGCTCGTTTAAGGTCGCGATCCTTCATCCGCTTTTCTCGCAGAGCCTGCTTTTGCTCGTCGGTCATACTCTCGTATTCACTGCGCCATTTCTCACGCATGGCCTTTCGCTCGTCGTCCGACATACTTTCGAGATACACGCGTCGATCTTCAGGGGACATCGCGTCGACCTCTGCAGCCGATTGCGCAAGGACTGTGCAGGGCAAAACACTCAGGCTTGCCAGGGCCGCAATGATGAACTTTCTATGCATGTGTGATTTCTCCTGCCTTTACAGCGATACTATGCCAACGAACGGGTTTTCAATTGGTTGACATATGTCCATAGCATCAATGCGGGTTTTGACCGTGCATCTGGGTCTTTGTTTCGTGCTCGCCGCGTGTGGCTCGGCGCCGACGCTGCTGACGAAGAGTGCCAGGGTGCCGGATGGTATTGATTTCACTGGGATGTGGCAGTTGCGCAGTGGCCCCGGCGCCGAAAAACGGCCCGACAGGGGCGCCTCCCGTGAGGATATGATTATTCTGAACCGTGACATCAATCCGCGCCGCGGCAGGAGTGAATCGAACCGATCTGTGCAGGTTTTCCTGGAGTATGGCGATTCGCTGAAGATCACTCAAACGCGTTACGGCATCTTCATCAGCTATGACCGGTCGGTGGTTGAAGAGTTTACTTTCGGCGAAAATCGTGTGGTGACAGTCGGCCCCATCGAGGCGAGACGAGCGTCGGGATGGGAGGGTGACACGCTGGTGATTGAAACACTCGACGATGCCGGGTCGATTCTTTCGGAGTCCTGGCGATTCGATGGTGGCAAGGATGTCCTGGTCAGGAACATTCGCATCAGCAAAGGTGACAAGGAGCTATTCTCCCGGCGGCAGGTGTTTGACAGGGTCTAGAGAAAAAGGGCGGCGACTCCTGGGTTAGCCCGGCGGGAAGGAAAGGCCTTCTTTGGAGCCGCCGCCCGTCTTGCTCTAATCGTCAATTTCAAACGTGAAGATGTTCCGTATGCCTCGGGTAATCATTGGCGCGCCATCGACAACGCGCGCTTTAAAGCGAAAGCGTTCCGCAGCGCGAATAGCCTCTTTTTCGAATACGCTGTGGCTTGACTCAATGGCCTCGGCGTTAATCACTCGTCCGGCGGTATCAACGTCGAACTGAACAATAACGTGGCCCTCAAGGCCCATCGCAAGGGCGCGAGGCGGGTAAACAGGGCTCACTCGCACCAGGTTCACCAGCGCGCCGTCACCCGGTGCCCCAAGAATGATCCCGTCGTGTTTCGGTGGCTTCAGGGCGGTAACTCGAGGGACGGCAATCGTTTGTGACCTCGACGAAGGGTCCGGTCGTTTCGGCGTATCAACGGTCTTTGCCAGTTCCTCTTTGATGATTTCAGGTTGTTCCGTTTGCACTGGCGTGTCGCGAATCTTAACGGGCAGCCAGGTTGTCGGTATTGGGGGCCTGGCGTCAGACGCGGCGCCGGGTTGCAGGGCGATGAGCAATTGCATGACATACAGCAGTGCGAAGGTCATCAGTGTGCCGCTTGATAAGGCCGATGCGTATCTCGCTAACATGTCGATCTCCTCGAAATCTCCCGCCCGTCCAGATGCCTTGAACTACGAGGTATAGTACATGCCTGGAACTACAAAGTAACCATTGAAATACCTTTTAGTTCAAGGTATCCTGCGCGAATGGCTCAATCGAACCCTCCTTTCATGAGTGGCGTCCCGGAATTGCTGCTCCTGCAATTGCTGAACGAGCAGGAAATGTACGGCTACGAACTCGTGCGCTCGATCAAAACCGTGACGCGGGATGCGATATCCCTGGGCGAGGGCGTTATCTACCCGGTATTGCACAGCCTCGAGCGCAATGGATCCTTGAAGTCGAAGCGTAAGGCCGTCGGCGGACGCACTCGCGTCTACTATACGCTCACGCGGAAAGGCGGCGCCCGGCTCGAAAAACTGCAGGACGACTGGCGGCGGATTCAGGGCGGTGTCGCGACTGCGCTGGCGGGCTCGGCCAATGCGTGAACCCGATTTTGATGCGCTGGGATCCGACTTGCTTCAGCAGGGTATTGCGCCACGGCATGTGCACAGGACGGTCAACGAACTGCGTGATCACTACGATGACCTGGTCGACTCGGCGGTCGACGGCGGTGCCAGCAGCAAAATGGCACGTCGCATCGCGGCGCAACAACTCGGGTCGATGGATGTGTTCGTCAGGGCCATGGCGTCCCGGCGGGAGCTCAAGACCTGGGCATTTCGATACCCTCAACTGGCCGTTGTTGTTTATCCGCTCGCTTGCCTCGCGGTACTACCGGCGATGCCGGTGTTTGCCGGCATCGCGCACCGGACGGCGTTGGCGCGCTGGGGCGCAAGTCTGCTCGCAGCCGGTCTGGTTACCGCACTGATGCTGCTTAGCATGCAGTTGTCTATTCTGCTGGGCTAGACTCAGTGTCGCCGTCGAGCGGCGTATAACTGACAAGCGTCGCCCTGAAGTTTAATTTTCCTTTCCGATGCTGCTCAATAATGACCGGAAGGTAACCGAGCGCTTCGACGCACCACATGGTCGTCACGCGGGACGAGCCTTCCTTCTGGTGCTGGATTCCAACAGCGGTAAACGTTCCGGCCTTGGTTTCGACCTCTTGCGTTCCCGCATTCGTGACTTTCGCAACGCGCATCTTGTCCACATCGAAGAGCACGTACTGTTCCGCAACCTGGCCGTTTTGAAGGTCGCTCATCAGGGCGTACTGGATTGAGACGTTGTCGTATGCAAGGCCATCGAGATGCAAGGCAAC
>JAUHYO010000070.1 GCA_030426325.1 Gammaproteobacteria bacterium
CCTCATCCGCAACCTTCTGCATGGCCGCATCGAAATCCGTTCCCGCGGGATATTCGCGCAGGTTGGCACCGAATATTCGGTCAAGAAAGACGTTGCCGGAATTGCTGTAGGTCGGACTCGGTTCGCTGACCCGGTGCTCAAGCATGACCTCGCAGGCCAGGCCCAGTTTGCAGGCTGCTGCCGCCGTCTGCCGGACATGATTCGACTGAACCGCACCAACGGTAATAATCGTATCGGCTCCCTGCGCCAGTGCTTCTCCCATCGAAAACTCGAGCTTGCGTGTCTTGTTGCCGCCCGTGGCCAGCCCGGTGCAGTCATCACGTTTGACATAGATATTCGGCCCGTTGAGATGTTCGGACAAGCGCGACAAATGCTCGAGCGGCGTTGGCAGGTGTGCAAGGCTTGCTCGCGGAAAATCAGACAATTGCATGTTCAGTTCCCTGTTTCGTTATTGATTTTGGTGACCCTGTTGCTCGCGTTCCAGCGCGACGGCGACGGTCTTCCTCGCCAGCTCGTCTGTTGACGAAACAAATGCAACATCAAACATCGACGCGTCGAGCACGAGTGGTAGTTCTGTACAGGCTGCGAGCAGGACTGTCGCTCCACGCGCGATTAGTTCCTTCGCCTGGTCGCACAAGCCCGAGATAACCTCGCTGGACAGATCGCCGCTCTTGATTCGCTCCACCAGCGCCATGGTCGTCGCAAGCTCGCCGGCCGTCTGCAGAATCAGAGGCCGGCCGCGGTCGGAGAATGCTTGCTGGTAGAGCCCGGCTGTAAAACAGCCCGGCGTGGTCATCAGCCCGATTGCGCTGCCGTCATCGCTTCGCGCCATCGCCGACTCGGCCGAAACCTCGATGATGCTGATGAAAGGCACGCTGCTGGCGCGCTCGATATCGCTTTGCCAGGCGTGCGCAAGATTGCAGGGCATCACCAGCAGGTCGGCTCCGGCAATCTCGAGCCTGCGTGCCATCGCTCCCAGGGTCGGTCCAGGACTTTCCCCGAGACCTCGCATCGCGAGCTGCCGGCTCGGGATTCGCGGGTTGTGGTCGACGATCATTCGAAGGTGCTGCTGGTCAGCTTCGGCGGGTGTTTCGGCCATAACGCGGGACATGAAATCGACGGTCGCGGCGGGTCCCATGCCGCCAATCACGCCTATCACCGTATCTGTTGAAGCCATCGCTCACCGCCCGATTAATTCGCGGCGAACATCTTACACTGCCCGCACTAGCTGGCGATGGATTTGAGCGTACCGTCTTCGGCAATCATCATCTGCGAGGAATCCAGGTCAACCTGGTTTCGGCCGGCACGCTTGGAGCGGTACAGGGCCCGGTCCGCACGGGTAATCGTGTCCGACAGGCAGGTATCCTTTGCCGAAATCGCGGCAACGCCAAAACTGGCCGTCATTTTGACAGCGACGCCGTTGACCGTCATGTCTTCGGCCTCGATCCTTGCCCGTAAGCGATCCGCGATTTCAAGCGCTCGTTCAAGCGGGGTTCCCGGCAAAATCAACGCGAACTCTTCGCCGCCGACGCGTGCCAGAATATCTTCCGCACGCCGGCCCTCAATCAACAGCCTGGAAAAATGCACCAGTGCATCGTCTCCACAAGCGTGGCCGAAATCGTCGTTGATGGTCTTGAAGCGATCGATGTCCGTCATGACAACCGACACCGGCCGGCCCGTCCGCCTTGAGCTTGCATAAGCCTGCGCACCCTGCTCGCCAAGACCACGCCGGTTGAGGACGCCGGTCAGCTGGTCGCGGATCGCAATCTCCTTCATGTCGATGGAAATATCCGACGCCAGCATGAAAATCACGAACATGCCGGTTGCCATGTAACCCGCCGGCAGGGTCGTGAAATTGAAGTTCAGGTAGAGAGCCTGGTAGGTAACATCACCAGTCGGGCCTTGCATGGCTGCCATGCCGGCAGCGACCCCCTGTGTGATTCCGAAAAGCACCAGGCTGGTTGCAACGGCCCATTCCGCCGGACGAGGTGTTGCGCGATGCCGCAGCACGATGAGGGCGGATAGAAACAAGCTTAGGCATGCAGCTGCGGGAATCAGGGCCGTCCGGAGCCCCACGTTGGGGTCGACAACGGTCGCCCAAACTACAGCGACATAGACGAGGCCGGCATATGGCCAGAGGTTACCGGGCAGGAACTGGCACCGTGTTCGCTGGCAATGGCCGCGAATCCCCAGTGTAATCACAGCGAGCGCGAGTGCATTGACAGTCAGCCAATAGACCTCAAAGCTCGGAAACAGTGACGGCTGAAGATTGAAAGACCATTGCAGGGTTGCTGCGAGAAAGGCAACGGACCAGCTCAGGGCGTAATTCTTCCTGCCCATCGATTTCCAGGCGATGAAGAAAATCACTGACAACGTGGCGCTCGCCAGCATCATCGCGACTATTATGTAGTACACCTGTGAGGTCATTTACGGTCGAAATCGGTTCGCCTGAGTATTGAATCCATTGTGCATTGCGGTGCACAGTGATGAGTTGACCCAGCGCACATAACGACAATGATTAAGCGGAGACATTCATGAAACCCCTGCCCCCGAACGATTGGGACCCGTCCTTGCAATACATCATCGATGAAATGCAGGGGCGCCCCATTAATCTTCACCGCCTGCTGGCCAATCACCCCGCGCTGCTGAAAGCCTGGTGGGCGTATCGCATGTACGCTGTCCATGGCGGCTCTCTCGAGCTGCGTGAGACTGAAATCCTGATTCTTCGGGTCGCCGTGCACATGCAGGCGTGGTACGAGTGGGCTGCGCACGTGGATCGTGGTCTGGCGGCCGGCCTGACGCTGGATGAAATCGAGCGAATTGCACAGGGCCCCGCCGCAAAGGGCTGGCATGCCGCTGACAGGGCGTTGCTTACCGCTGTCGATTCACTGATCGGGGATCGTTGCCTGCCCGAAGCGGTGCGCGACGAACTGGAACAGCATTTTTCCGATCATCAGATCATGGACGTCATCGCGATCCAGGGTATGTACGTGACTATCGCCTGCATGATTGGTACCTGGGATATCCCCATCGAAGATGAGCTTGCCGATCGGCTCCCGGAATCGGTTACCCCGGCTTCGTTCCAGGCGCTGATTTCAGCGACGAACCGTCACTGACTTGATTTGCGCATAGACTTCATCACCCGCCTTGAGGTTCAGGGCGCTGGACGACCGGCGTGTAATTCGAGCCACGAGGTAGTCGCTGCCCAATTGCAGTTTGACGAGACTCGCAGCCGTGTTCTCTTCCTCGATGGCGACGATCGTGCACGGCAGAATATTCAGAATCGTGCTTGACTCAGCCCGCGCCCGGCTCAGGCTGATATCACTGGCACTCACCCTAAGGCGTACTCGATTTGATTCAAATGCGCCCGGCACCCAAAGTCTCCCACCCGAGAATTCGAATGCCGTCAAATCGAATGCCCTGTCGTATTCGATGGTTTTCCCCTCGATGATTGCACCCGCATTCCGGCCGCCGAGCTGCGGCAGATCGGTCCTCAACAAAACCTCGTGCAACTCACCCTCAGCGACGAGCCTGCCATTGTCGAGTACCAGCAGATGATCGCTAAGCCGGCAAATTTCATCGATGTTGTGGCTGACGTAAATAATCGGCACCGCCGACTTAGCGTGCAGGCGATCGAGATAAGGCAGCACATCATTGCGACGACGTTCGTCGAGCGCCGATAGCGGCTCATCCATCAGAATCAGATTGGGTGATTGACAGAGAACGCGTGCAATCGAGACGCGTTGCGCCTCCCCTCCGGACAGTCCCGAAACAGACCGCTCGAGCAGGTTTCCGATTTCCAGCATCGACACAACCTCGTCAAGCGACATTCGGGGCATTGAATTGCGTCGCATGCCGTACTCGATGTTCTGCCGTACATTCAGATGAGCAAACAGCTGCGGTTCCTGGAAGACATAACCAACCCCCCGCTTATGGACCGGCGTCGAGTCCGCCGATTCGGAGCGTTCAAGCCCGGCAATGCACCGCAGCAAGCTCGTCTTGCCGGAGCCGGATTCACCGAATAGCCCGGTAATGCCCTTGCCCGGAACACGCGTATCGACGTCGAGACTGAAATCCCCAAACGACACCCGGTGCTTGATCCTTATCGAGCTCATCGCCTGGACCACCGACGATTGATAATGAACATTGCCAGCAGGCTGGCGAAAGCGAACGCAACCAGAATCAGCGACAGGCGATGTGCTGCCGCGTAATTCAGGGTTTCGACGTGATCGAAAATAGCGATTGAAACAACGCGTGTCTCACCGGGAATATTGCCGCCGACCATCAGGACAACACCGAACTCACCCAACGTATGGGCGAAACTCAAAACGGCCGCACTGACAAAACCGCGAGCGGAAAGCGGCACAGCGACAGTCAGAAACGCATCCAGCCTGGACGCACCGAGCGTCCAGGCCGCTTCGATATTCTTCCTCGCGACAGCCTCGAATGCGTTTTGCATTGGCTGGATCGCGAACGGCAAGCTGTAGATGCATGACGCAACAACCAGGCCCGCGAACGAGAAAGTCAGTGCGTTGCCTGTGACACTCAACCACCAACCGCCAATCGCCCCATAGGGACCGAGCACAACCAGCAAATAGAACCCCAGGACCGTCGGTGGCAGCACAATCGGCATCGCGACAATCGCTTGTACAATCGGCTGCCAGCGGGAGCGGGTCTGGGACAGCCACCACGCCAGCGGCGCACCGAGCAGGACCAGAATGACTGTCGTCACCAGCGCGAGTTTCGCAGAAAGAAAAAGTGGCCCCAGCTCGGTCATTGATAACCCTGCTGACGAAGCAGCGCGCGAACGTTTTGCGACATCAGGTACGACATGAATTGCCGCGCCTCGTTGGGGCGTTTTGACCGGCTGAGTACGACGCCCGCCTGGCTGACACTCGCTGCACCATCAACCTCGCTGGAAAACCGGACCAGGCAGGTCGACGACGCGGACTCACTTGCCGCAACCTGCGATGCAGCGACAAGACCAAAATTCGCATTTCCCGTGGATGCAAACTGGTAGGCCTGCGACACGTTCTCACCGAATACGAGCTTGTCGCTCACAGTCTCCCAAAGCCCGGATGCCTGAAGAACTCGCCTGGCAGCAAGGCCGTAGGGCGCAGTCGCAGGATTGGCAATCGCCAGCTTCGAAAAGCGGCCCGCCTTGAAATCCTCGAAGCACGACTCTTTCCGATAGCTCGGGTCGATCGACCACAACACCAGGAAGCCGGTCGCATAGACCGCATAGGTGTCGGCTTCAGCCGCTTTGTTGCTCACCAGCAATAGCGGCCGTTCTGTATCGGCGGCAAGAAACACATCATAGGGCGCGCCGTTTACAATTTTCGCGTACAGGTGGCCGGTTGAACCGGAAGTAATGCGAACCGGAATACCGGTTGATTCGGCAAACCCGGCCGCAATCGCCCGGGCGCTCGACTGAAAATTGCTCGCAACCGCGACTATGAGTCCGTCGTTCGCATTGGCACTCATCGCAGCCATCGATACCAGCAGTGTCACGAGGCGGAGAATGCGCATGTCAGGCTTAGCCCGCCAGTTGTGCTTTTTTCTGGCGTCGAAACTGATGCAGCAGCGGTTCCGTATAACCGTTGGGTTGATTGACGCCCTCAAAAACCAGCGCGCAGGCCGCCTGAAATGCAATGCTTCCTGCGTAGTCATCACTCATCCGCGTGTAGAACGGGTCGTTGGCATTCTGCTCGTCGACCACGACGGCCATGCGCTTCATGGTTTCGAGCACCTGCTCTTCGGTCGTCACCTTGTGCAGCAACCAGTTCGCGATGTGCTGGCTTGATATGCGCAACGTTGCCCGGTCTTCCATCAATCCAACGTCTTCGATGTCCGGCACTTTGGAGCAACCGACGCCCTGGTCGATCCATCGCACAACGTAGCCCAAAATCCCCTGCGCATTGTTATCCAGCTCGCTTTGAATCACCGCGTCGTCGGGTTTGCCGGACGTCAGCAAGGGTGGCGTCAGAATTGCATCGAGGCTGGCCAGCTTGCGCTTCGCGAGCTTCTTCTGCACCTTCGGCACATTCACCGCGTGGTAGTGCATGGCATGCAGCGTCGCCGCGGTTGGTGACGGTACCCAGGCACAATTGGCACCCGCCTCAGGATGCACCTGCTTTGTATCGACCATCTGTTGCATTTCGTCAGGTTTCGGCCACATGCCCTTGCCGATCTGGGCCTTGCCCGGCAGCCCGCAGCGAATACCGACGTCGACATTCCAGTCTTCATAGGCCTTGATCCACGGTTGTTGCTTGATTTCTTCCTTGGGAAGCACAGGGCCCGCGCGCATGCTGGTGTGAATTTCGTCGCCGGTGCGATCAAGAAAACCGGTATTGATAAAGACAACCCGGTTTTTTGCGGCGCCGATACAGGCTGGAAGATTGGCCGTTGTACGACGCTCTTCATCCATAATGCCAACCTTGATCGTGTCCGGCTCGAGCTCGAACAAAGTCTCGACCCGGCCGAACAGCGTATCGGTAAACGCAACTTCATCCGGGCCATGCATTTTCGGTTTCACGATGTAAATACTTCCCGCCCGGCTGTTCGCCTGCAGGGCATCGCGGCGCCGATCTGTCATCACGCAGGCCGTCGTGACAATCGCATCCAGAATACCTTCGAATATTTCGTCGCCCTTCGCGTCGAGAATCGCATCGGTGGTCATCAGGTGACCGACGTTTCTGACCAGCAGCAGACTGCGCCCGGACAGCACCAGGTCCTCTCCGTTCGCGCCTGTGTAGCTGCGATCGCGAGCAAGCTTTCGTGCCAGAGGCTTGCCGTTCTTTGAAAAGACGGCTTCGAGATCGCCCTGCATGAGTCCCAGCCAGTTGCGATAGACGTCAACCTTGTCCGCAGCGTCGACAGCGGCAACCGAGTCCTCGCAATCCTGGATCGCGGTAACGGCGGACTCAAGGATCACATCCGCGACGTGGGCAGTCGCTTCCCGTCCGATCGGGTGGTTTGGGTCGACCAGGATTTCGAGGTGCAAGCCATTGTTTTTCAACAGGTACTGGCAAGTGTCGTCGCGTTCCACATAGCCGGCAAACTGGGCCGGATCCTTGAGGCCCCGTGCGTCGCCACCGGCCAGCGAGGCAACCAGCCTGACACCGTCTTCGGCGTGATCCAGGCCGTAGGCATTGACGTCCGTATGACTGACGCCGTCCAGCGGCACCGCGCTATCAAGGAATGCTGTCGCGTAGCGAATGACCGCGGCACCGCGCGCAGGGTTGTACTCGTCGCCTCGTTCCAGACCGTCGGAATTTGAGATCACGTCTGTGCCGTATAAGGCGTCGTAGAGACTTCCCCAACGTGCGTTAGCCGCATTGATCGCGAAGCGGGCGTTGCTCACAGGCACTACCAGTTGAGGGCCTGCAATCTCGGCGATCTCGGCGTCGACATTGCGGGTGTCAATCGCCGGAAACTCGTCAACCGGCTTCAGGTAACCGATTTTTTCCAGGAATTCGCAATACTCGCTGTGATCCCAATCACTGCCCGGCCGCGATTTGTGCCACTTGTCGATCCTGGCCTGCAGGTCATCACGAACTTTTAGCAACTTGCGATTGACAGGCGTCAGGTCGTTGACGATTGACTCGACGCCGCTCCAGAACGTGTCAGCATCAAAGCCAATGGCGGGCAGCAGCTCGTCTTCGACGAAACGCTGAAAAACAGGACTAATAGTGAGCTTGTGTGTCATTGCTTAAATTCGATCCGGCGGCTGATAGTCTTGTGGATTTCCCAATTGGGCGCGACAGGCTCTAGAATATACGATCCACGGTGCAAGGTGCGAAACGATGTCTGAAGTTACGGTCAAGGCATTTTTCGACGAGGATACCTATACGGTGTCATACGTTGTCAGCGATCCGGGATCCGGACGCGCTGCTGTCATCGATGCGGTGCTTGACTACGACCCCAACGCCGGACGTACGGCCCATCACTCAGCCGATAAGCTGATCGCGTATGTTCGTGACACCGGTCTTACCGTGGACTGGATACTTGAAACCCACGTGCACGCCGATCACCTCAGCGGCGCGCAGTTTGTCAAATCACAGCTCGGCGGGAAAAATGCGATCGGCGAACACATAGGCACTGTGCAGTCGACCTTTAAAGACGTGTTCAATCTGACCGATTTGGCAGTGGATGGCAGCCAGTTCGACAGGCTTTTCGCTGATGGAGACACGTTCCAGATCGGCAATATCGAGGCCCGCGTGATCGCTACACCGGGGCACACACCGGCTTGTGTTACCTACGTGATTGGCGACTGTGCGTTCGTCGGCGACACCTTGTTCATGCCCGACTACGGCAGTGCCCGCACCGATTTTCCGGGCGGCAGTGCCGCGCAACTCTATACGTCAATCCGAAAGATTTTGTCGTTGCCGGGCGAGACGCGCTTATTCATGTGCCACGATTACAAGGCCCCTGGGCGTGACGAGTTTGCCTGGGAAACAACGGTGAACGAGCAGAACGAACGCAACGTACACATCAGCAAGCACGTCACGGCCGAGGAGTTCGTCGAAATGCGCGAAAGCCGCGACAGTAAACTGGGAAGCCCCAAGCTGATCCTGCCATCGATTCAGGTCAACGTGAATGCCGGTCACCTGCCAGAACCTGACGACAATGGCATTAGCTACCTGAAAATCCCGCTGGATACGATCTAGTACCGATCACTCAAGCAGCGACCGCCGGAACTTCCGCATGCCGCCAATCCAGCGATCATAGTCCCCGGTTTTGCGCTGTATATAGGTGCTCACCGTCGGGTGCGTCAGAATCAGGAAGCGGCCTTCCAGTGCTTGATCGACGATAATGTCGGCGGCGGCCTCGGCCGATAATATTCCATCGACATCATTACCCCGAAATCCCCCTTCCGTTTTTCCGGAATCGTCCTCGATTCCGATCATCCTCGTAGCAACCGCTTGCGGGCACACGACCGACACGCTGATGCCGGCATCGCCGTAATCAATCGCCAGGGATTCGGTGAACCCAACCGAGGCATGCTTTGTCGTCGAATAAGCGGCATCACCGATCTGGCTCAACAGTCCGGCGGCCGAAGCGACGTTAATGATACGCCCCTCGCCACGTTGGAGCATACGCGGGATGACCGCGCGCGCTGCGTAGACCTGTGCCATGACGTTGACGTTCCAGCTGATCGTCCAGCGGTCGTCAATCGGGTTCATGCCGCCTTCAGCCGAAATGGCACCGCTCTTGCCATCACCAAATCCGACACCGGCGTTGGACACGAACAGATCAATGGGCCCGACGCTGGATTCGACCTCGTCAACCAGCGCAGTAACAGCCGCTTCGTCGCTTACGTCGATCTGACGGGCCACACCAGCGATCTCAGTTGCGACAGTGTGTGCCGACTCACTATCGATGTCGGCCACGACAACCTTCGCGCCGTCCTTCGCAAGACGGCGGCACAATGCGCGTCCGATTCCGTGGCCACCCCCGGTTACGACCGCAACATCGATCCTGCCCACGTCAGATTCGATCCCGGATCGTGTAATAGAGCATGCCGAGCACCATGCCTGGATAGCGCAGCAAGGTACCGCCGGGGAACGTATGAATCGGAAGATCGGCCAACACGTCAAACCGGGACGCCGTGCCGGTAACAGCTTCTGCGATGACCTTGCCGGCGAAGTTTGCGGTCGAGATACCGTGCCCTGAGTAGCCCTGTCCAAAGAACACATTGGGCTCCAGTTTACCGATGTGCGGTAAACGATTGACCGTCACGGCCAGCGTGCCACCCCAGGCGTAGTCGATTGCAACGTCTTTGAGCTGCGGAAAGATTTTCAGCATGTAGGGGCGAACGAAGCTGGCGATGTCGCGTGGAAATCCGGCCCGATAGTTCTCGCCGCCGCCAAACAACAGTCGATGATCTTCCGACAGCCGAAAATAATCGACGACGAATCGCGTATCGTGGACGCCATAGCGACCGTCAATCAATGCCTTCGCACGTTCTGCGCCAAGCGGCTCGGTCGCGATCATGAAATTATTGATGGGCATCATCTTGCCAGCCATGCGAGGCTCGAGCTTGCCCAGGTAACCGTTGCACGCCAGCACCACAAACGGTGCCCTGACGGAGCCCTTGTCCGTTTCAACCACTGCCGGATCGGTTCTCGAGTATTTCACGACGCGCGAGTTCTCGAAGATGCGAACGCCCTGTTCGGCCGCCGCCCTGGCGAGGCCCAATGAAACATTCAATGGGTGAATGGTCAGTGCTTCGGAATCGTAGAGGCCTTCGAGAAAATCGTCGGTTGCAACTCGCTGGCGGGTTTCTTCGGCGGTCAAGGCGGCGCAGAACGGGTAGTGGTAACGCTCGGCGAGTACATCGGCGATTTCACGTGCGTGACCGAGGTAGCCCTTTTTGTGAATGCCGAGCAACTGCCCCCGCTGCAGATCACAGGGAATGTCGTGTTTTTCCACGCGTCCGCGAATATCGGCCTTGGCCTCTTCGGCAAAATCCCAAAGCAGTTTCGAACGCTCGTAGCCAAACATTTTCTCGGCGTCGGTCACTTCCATTCGCTGGCCGCTGCCGATCAGACCCCCGCATCGCCCCGACGCGCCGAAACCGATGCGTTCCGCCTCAAGCAATACGACATCAAGGCCACGCTCAGCAAGATTGAGTGCGGCTGACAAGCCCGTGAATCCACCTCCAATGACACAAACATCCGCATTCCGTGCGCCTTCAAGCGCCGGACAGTCACGCGCACCGACGGCCGTTGCCGCGTAGTAGCTATCGGGGTATCCGGAAGAAATACTCATATCGAACTCTGTGGTTTTATCGGGGTTCCATCAAAGAATCGCTGTAGTCGCATTGCCGAAATATCGATTCCAGCATCGAGGCCTGTCAGCATGCCGGCCGCCGCTTTGCCTGCGCCGGGGCCCAACCCAAAACCGTGTCCGCTGAAGCCGGTCGCAATATGAAACCCGGGCAAACTGTCGATTGCATCAATTATTGGAACGACATCCGGCGATGATTCGATCATGCCCGCCCAGCTCTCGACGATCGGGGTGTTGGCAAGCTCGGGAAACATCGTATCCAGGTTCTTGCGGATGCCCTGCAGAACTTTCGGTGTCGGCGCGGGATTCAAGACGCGGTTTTCTTCGAAAACGGTTGGCGCATCGAGCGCCCATTGTCTTGGAACGGACCACTCGTCGAAAAACTCGCTACCGAAAGACAGTTTTACGATTTTAAGATCCTGCATCAACGCCGGCAGAAACTTGAAAAAATACTTGAACGATGCCGGCGTCACCGGGTGTTCGAGCACCGATCCATGCGCGACGGTGTAGCCACCGTCCTGGCGACGCCGTATGCCCAATCGTTCATCGAAGATATTGCCGTTGATCACTGCATCCGCTGGCGCCGTCCTTGCCACGGTGCCTCGTACGCGTAGCTGCGGAACATTGATTCCGAGCGACCGGCAAAACATCGACGTCCACGCGCCAGCCGCACACAACACGGTTGATGTTTCAATTGTGCCGTGTTCCGTAACCACCGCCGATACACGCCCCGCTGAACTTTCTATCCCACGGACCGCGCATGCAGTCAGGATTTTCGCCCCCAGTCGTTTTGCCGCACGTGCAATGGCTGGCGCTGCCTTGTGCGGTTCGGCGCGGCCATCGCTGGGCGTGTACATGGCGCCGGTCCATTCAACGGCCGACCCGGGCACCAGCTGTTTCAGTTCCCGGGCATCAATCAGTTTTGTATCAATCTGGAATTCGCGAGCTGTATTCACCCAGTCTTCGAAGTACCGCAGGTCCTTTTCGGAATTCGCCGTAAACAGGCAACCGCCGCGCGTGAAACCGACCTCCTCGCCGAGTTCCTTTTCGAAGCTATCCCAGATGCGCATGCTCTCAAGCATCATCGGCACTTCGCGCGTATCGCGACCCTGGACACGAACCCAGCCCCAGTTGCGTCC
>JAUHYO010000071.1 GCA_030426325.1 Gammaproteobacteria bacterium
AAACCGGCATTCGCCTGCTGAATTCGCTGTTCGAGTTCGGCCGCTGTCTTCACGGGCTTGCCGGCGATCACCGTATCGCGCATGCGATGCAGTTCATCAATACTGCGCTGCAGCAGGTCCTCGACGGCCGGCGTTGCCTTGACGCGGCCGTCGTCGACCGATATCAGCAGCGTTTCAAGCTCATGACTCAGGTTGCCCATGGCGGCAATACCCGCCATGCGAGCACCGCCCTTCAAGGTATGCAGATGGCGCTTGAGTTCGTCCATCGGTTGCGCCGAGCGATCTTTGGACCAGGCAATCAGTGCCTGGTCCGCCTCTTCGAGCAACTCGGCCGATTCTTCGGTGAAAATTGCGGCGATCTCGGCATCGTATTCCGCCTCTTCAACGTCGTCGGTTTCATCGACTGCGGCGACAACCGGTTTTGGCGCTTCCCTGACCGGCGCCGGCTTCTCGGCAACCTCAGGCGCCTCGCTGTCTTTCGCACGAACAGCATCCGAGAGCCGCGTGATATGGTCGATGAGCGCGGTGTAGTCCGCACGTTCGCGAACCGGGTTGTTAATATCGCCAACAATCGTATTGATTGCGCGACTCGCCGCGCGCAATGCATCGAGACCTGACTTTTCGAATCCAATCTTGAGGTCAAACACCCGGCGGACAAAGCGATTCAGTGCAGCGGCAACGGCAACGCCTCGCTCGACGTTCGCCATATTGGCACTGCCGTGCAGCGTGTGACAGGCGCGGTGCAGTTTATCCGTAACGTCGAACGGCGGCTGATGACCTTCACAGGCCTCAAGATAGTCGGTGATGACTTTGAGGTGGCCCGCCGTTTCTTTCGAGAAAATGTCGTAAAGCACCGGGTCCATTTCGAGGGCCGGTTCTTCCTTCGGCGGTTCGTCCGGTTCGGACCTTGCCACGGTCAGAACGGCAGCATTCGGGTCCCCGTCGGCGAACGCATTTGCGCGTGCGATAAGAAGCCCGATGTCGGCGGCAGGGTCTGTGCCAACCTCCAGTTGCTCCACCAGCTCCGGGACCGCCGCGGCCGCCAGCTGGATGAAATCGATCATCGGGGGTGTGCGAGTCAGCGTGCGATTGATGAGGCCGTTCAAGAGGTTCTCGATCGCCCAGCAATATTCCCCTATTCGCTCGGCGCCGACCATGCGACCGCTGCCTTTCAGCGTATGGAATGAACGCCGCACCGTAATCAGTTTTTCCATGTCGTCAGGCATCGCAGCCCAGGCGGGCAGGTGACGCTTGATCGACGCGATTTCTTCCTTGGCCTCTTCAATAAAGAGCTCAAGAATCTCCGGATCCATGTGCTCCGACGTCGTCGATACGACAGGCAGCGGAATGACTTCCGTTGCCTGCATGGACGCGGCCGGCGCGTCGAGGGCTTCTTCCGCCCGCTGCGCAATGTCCTCGGTCGACAAGCGTTGCGTGGACTCGACCGATGCGGTTTCTTTTTCTTTGATTTCGACCAGGCGTTGCTCGACATCGCGCAACACCGCAAGGCAGGCCTCGGCATTGTCGAGCATGTACCAGGGCTCGCTGCGCCCGGCTTTCACGGTCTCCATGTAGTATTCAATGCTGACGATGACGTCGGCCAGGCGATCCGTTTCCTTCTGATTCAGGATTGACGGGCCGCCAGCGTTGAGCATCGCCGTAACCAGGCGCCCGACGCGTTCGACGACTTCCATCGCGCGCGTCTTGTTCAGAAGCAGCAAGCCGGCCTTGATACCTCGAATCAACGAGGGAATGCTGTCGAGCCCCTGGGATGCGGCCTCATCGGTAAAGCTTTGGCTGATCGTTTCCTTGATGCGTGCCAGGTTGATAATGCATTCACGCATCACCGATGCCGTGACTTTTTGAAACTCACCGTCGTCGGTGGTTTCGGTCGTCACGGCCGGTTCCGTTGGCGCGGTCAGACGCACCAGTTGCTGGTCGAGACGATCCTCGACTCGCAGCAAGGTCGATGCGATATCCAGGATAACCTGGTCGTTGGCGACGCCGCCGCGCTCGACCACGGACTTCAGTCGTTCGATTTCACCGTCGACATCGCCGCGCAGCTCGCCGAGTCCAAGCACGCCCAACGTATCACTGATTTTTTTGAGCAACTCGAGTTGCGGAACCAGCTCGGAAGACTTGTTCATGCCCGTGCGAACGAATATATCGAGCACGTCCTTGACGCGACTCAGGTCATCCTTGATCGCAGAGGCCACGGTCTCCATGAGCTTGGCACTGGGCGCTGACAGGGCGTCGCGGGCCTGTTCAACCTGCTCGTCACCCGGTAACAGTTCGGCGAGATTAAACGCGGCACGAACTTCGCTGATTCGCGGACCGGCTGTGCTTGACCGGGCAACGTAGTAGAGCAGGTTGTTAAGCAAGTCCGCGACCGGGTGTTTTTCGTAGGCGAGCAAGCCTTCATCGATAACGAATTTAAGCTGCCGGTCGGCCTGCCCCAGCAGGCGTTTGATCGCGATGGACGTTTCGAGCCCGCCTTGCTGGAGCGCCTCGAGCACGGCGGAAACAACCCACCAAAGCTGGTACATGTCATCGCGCGTTGCCGAATTTTCCAGTGCCGCGGATACCTTGCCGAGCGTATCAAGATGCCGCTGTGTCTCGCCGCCCTTGATCCAGCCCAGCAACGCCAGCTGGAACTTCGGGCGCAGACGCCTGGCGACCAGCACCGGATCCTCGCCGCTGCCGGCGCGCACTTCATCCCCGGCCTTCGACCGACTGGGCGACAGGTTCAGCAACAGCAGCGTACCTTCTGACAACAGGGGTTCGCCGCGCGCTGCTCGCAGGTCGTTGAGCATCGGCAACAACACCAGGGCGATATCACGCCCACCACCCATCAGGCGTTCGATATAGACCGGTAACTGCACCATTGAGCGGGTCAGAGCCTCCAGCCCGTCTTCCCGCCCCTTGCCATCGCGCAACCGGGCAAGGTAGTCACAACACAGCTCCATTTCTTCGACGAGCAAAGCCGCGCCGTACGTTTCGGTCATGCGAAGCGCGCCACGCGCCAGGTGCAGTAATTCGGCGGCGCGCTTTAATGCCGCTGTTCCACCACGGCCGTCGACACAATCTTCCAGCGCGAGGTGCGCATTTCGGATTGTCTCCATGAGCTCGGCGCCGACGACTGACAAGGCGCTCAGCGCACCGTTGCCTTTGTCCTCGCCAATCATTTGCTCATGAATGCCTGTATCGCCCGTCATCTGGTCGTCCGTGTCGCTTACAAAGTTCCGCTGGGTCTCGCTGGCACCGCTTAACCGGTTTTCGCCTGGTTACCGGTGGGCGCGACCGTCGGTTTTGCTGCCTGTACGTTGGGCGAAGTCCGGGCCAGGGTGCTCGCCTGCATCATCTCCGCCGGCAGCGCGAATCCTTCCACCGTTTTTCGAAGCTGCGTTGCCAACTCGGACAGTTTCGAAATGGACGCCGCCGTCGCTGTCGTGGCCTTCCCGGTCTGGTCGCCGATCTCGCGAAGGCGCGTCGTACGGCGCGTCACGTCGGCAGCCGAACTGGCCTGCTGGCGCGCCGAACTCGAAATATTCTGCACCAGGCTCGCAATCTGGTTCGACACTTGTTCAATCTCATCAAGTGCTGCGCCGGCGTTTTCCGCCAGCAGAGCCCCGCCGACAACATCGGTCGTGCTGCGCTCCATCGAGACCACCGCCTCGTTTGTGTCAGCCTGAATGGTGCGGACCAACACTTCGATTTGCTTGGTTGCATTGGTCGAGCGTTCCGCCAGTCGCTGCACTTCATCGGCAACAACGGCAAAACCGCGGCCCGCTTCGCCGGCCATCGATGCCTGGATCGATGCGTTCAGGGCGAGGATGTTGGTCTGCTCTGCAATGTCGTTAATCAATTCAACGATATTGCCGATTTCCTGCGAACTCTCACCGAGCCGCTTGATGCGTTTCGAGGTTTCCTGGATCGTTTCCCGGATTGCGTTCATGCCGTCGATCGTGCGGCGCACGGCCTCGCCACCCTTGTGTGCCACTTCAACAGAATGCCTTGCTACGTCGGAGGAGCGCTCGGCGTTGCCCGACACCTCTTCGATCGATGCCGCCATTGACACAATTGACTCTGTGGCGGCATTGATTTCCTTCGCCTGGTTGTCTGCCGCTCGTGCCAGGTGCGCCGCTGTGTTTTCCGTTTGCTTGGTTGCCGTGTCCACCATCAGCGCCGTGTCATTGACTGTCTTGACGAGCTTGCGCAGTTCTTCAATCGCAAAATTGAACGAATCTGCAATAGTGCCGGTGATGTCCTCCGTCACCGTCGCTTCAACGGTCAGGTCGCCATCGGCAAGACTGCCCATTTCATCGAGCAGGCGCAGAATGGCCTGTTGATTGCGTTCGTTCTGCTCACCTTGTTCACGCGCTGTTCGTTCGAATATTGAACTCTTGGCATGCAGAAACAGCAGTCCCAGCAATACCAGGATGCCCCCCCCGATGAGACCGATCGGAATCCAGGCGTTTTTCAGGAAATCGGGCAGCAGCGAAGTATCCGGACCGGCGCCAAACGCAGAGCCCAGCAAAACGTCGGCGCTCGCCGCAAGCTCTGACTGCGTCGCGAGAAGCGCACTGACAGATGCGACCTTGCCCACCAGGGCTGCCGACTGTTCTTCCATGCTGGACAGATTGCTGATGACTGGCACCAGAGCCTCTTCACGGGCCGCGTTGTTGAGCGCCCGAATATCCAGGTCGCTGGGTTGACCGTTCAACGCATTGGCGACGTTTCTCAGGTAGCCGAGGTCCTCGGCAATGGCGCTGACCGCACTTTCGCCACCGGCCGGAATACCTGCCGCAGCCTGGCGAATGCGATTCGCGCGTTGCTGGAATTCCTGGATTGCAGCCGTGCTGCCGGAACGATCCAGCAGTGCATTTGCGAGTTCCACCATCGAGGCTGCATCGCGCTCGATGCTGTTTGCCGCGCTGGCAACCGCCTCAACATCGGCTCGTTTCGCCAGGATCGCCGCCGCGCGCGATTCCAGTTGCTGCCAGTCGGCCGAACGACCGGGCGCTCCGGCACGGCGCAAGCGGGCAATATCCTTGACGCTGGTGTTGAGCTCATCGAAAGCCGCGCTGTCGCCATCCAGTGCACGTGCCGCCTGCGACGGAATGACTTGTGACAATGCCGCCAGTTTCGGTGCGGCCGGGTTGCCGCCACCGGACTGAAGGTAGATCAGCGCCGCGGCGCCAACGAGCAAAAAGGCAGCGAATCCTGCCAGCGCCCGAAAAGTGGAGGTATTGTCGATATTACTGGCCATGAATCACCTTCATTCCGCAGATGCCTGCAGGAACACATTGCTTTCGACTAGATCGAACAAATTGAAAACCGGCCAGGCCTGGTCACCACGTTTGTAACTCCCGGCGAGGAAACGTTCGCAGCGTACGACCGTATCCGGTGTTTCATTTGCAAATTCGTGCTCCATGAAGCGCCGGAATCCCTGGACTTCGTCAACGACGATGCCAGCCGGCACTTCACGATGATTAACTGAAATAACACGTGTTGTGCGACGCAATGTCGTACGCCCGCTGCCGAGCATGAGCTTTAAGTCGACCAATGGCAGCAAGTGGCCTCGAAGATTGGCAATGCCCAGCAACCACCGCGAGGCACCCGGCACACGCGTCATTGAGTCCGGCAGCATCAGGACCTCGCGAACCTGCTCACGAGCCGCAACGAACTGCTCTTCGCCCATGCGAAAACCGACACCGACCCACTCGGATGGCAGCGAACCCGAACCGTGTCCCGCATGCGCCACACGGCTGCGCTGCTCCATTTCGGCCAGCAACTCAAAAGGTTGTTCAACGAGCGCCGCCAAGTCTGCGGAACTACTCATTCAGGCTGCCATCACCGTGTTGATCATCGCGATGAGGTCTTTGCCGGCGACGGGCTTGACGAGATATTCGACGGCCCCCTGGCGCATGCCCCAGATCTTGTCGGTTTCCTGGTCCTTGGTCGTAATCATGATGACCGGGATCGATGAAGTCATCGGATCCTTGGTGAGCTGGCGAGTTGCCTGGAATCCGTTCATGCCGGGCATGACGACGTCCATCAGGATGCAATCAGGCCTCGCGGTCCGGGCGGCCTTGACACCTTCCTCGCCACTGTCGGCAACCAGCGTGTCGAAACCTGCCTTTTCCAGCATGTTCTGGAACAAATGCAATTCTGTCGGCGAATCATCAATGATGAGTACACGTGCCATCGTTTAGTCCTTAATGAATCTGGTTGGAAATCGCACCCAGCAGTTCATCTTTGGTGAACGGTTTGGTGAGGTATTGTTCTGAGCCGACGATGCGTCCGCGGGCACGGTCGAAAAGACCGTCCTTGCTGGACAGCATGATAACCGGGGTCTCCTTGAATACCTTGTTGTGCTTGATCAGCGAACAGGTCTCATAGCCATCGAGCCTTGGCATCATAATGTCGACGAAAATCAGGTCCGGCTGGTGGTCAGCAATCTTCGACAAGGCGTCAAACCCGTCGATCGCCGTGAACACCTGGCAACCTTCTTTGGTGAGCAAGGTTTCGGCTGTTCTACGGATGGTCTTGCTGTCGTCTACGACAAGAATTTTTAGCCCATTCAGGCTTCGGGATGCGTTACCGGACACCAATTTTCCCCAGATTGAAAAACGATTTTTACCATATTGACATAAGTCCCGCTACGACGCGCGCCAGCTTCTGCAAAATCATGATATTTCGGGCGCTTACGGCGATATTCACGGTATAGTTGGCCGCTTCTCGCTGAATTGATACAAGAACCCGAAAGCATGCCTCCAAAAGCGCTAAATGTCGGCATCGTCATGGACCCCATCGGTTCAATTACGCCGAAAAAAGACTCGTCATTCGCCATGTTGCTGGAAGCTACGCGCCGCGGCGCCAATCTTCACTATTTTGAGCAACAAGATCTCCGCATGGTATCGGGGACCGCCATTGGCGTCACAACACGACTCACAGTTTCAGACAATTACGATGACTGGTTCGAATTCGGCGAGCGAAGCGAGATCGCGCTGGGCGAGCTCGATGTGATCCTGATGCGCAAGGATCCGCCGTTTGACATGGAATACGTTTATACGACCTACATTCTCGACCGGGCCAAGCTGGCCGGTGCGCTGGTCGTTAATGCGCCGCAGGCGCTCCGGGACATGAACGAAAAGGCGTACACGGCCTGGTTCCCGGACTGCACGCCATTGACGCTGGTTACGCGATCCATGGCACAGATGAAAGCCTTTCTCGGCGAGCACAAGCGAATTGTCGTCAAGCCGCTGGACGGCATGGGCGGGCGTTCGATTTTCGTCGTCAACCAGGGCGACAACAATGCCAACGTGATTTTTGAAACATTGACGGACTATGGCAGGCGCTTCGCAATGGCGCAGGTCTACATTCCCGAGATCACACTGGGCGACAAACGTATCCTGCTGATTGACGGGGAGCCTGTCCCCTACGCACTCGCCCGCATTCCAACGGGTGACGACAATCGCGGCAACATCGTGGCCGGCGCCACGACCAAAGGCCAGCCCCTGTCGGCCGGTGATTTGCGAATCTGTGAACAGGTAGGCCCGGTGCTGCGTGATCAGGGCGTATTATTCGCTGGCATCGACGTGATTGGGGATTACATGACCGAAGTGAATGTCACCAGCCCGACCGGTGTTCGCGAACTGGATCGCCAGTTCGACCTGAATATTGCCGGCCTGATGTTCGACGCGATTGAAAGGAAGTTGTGAAGTACACGCTGGAAACCGATCCGCTCGATGAAATGCGACTTGTCGCCCCGGCAGTCCCGGATCGCTTGCCGGCCATGCTGTTCCTGGCGGCACTGATTCACGGCATCCTGATTATCGGCATTACCTTCAATACGGAGATTGCCGACCAGTTCGCCAGCGCCATTTCACTGGAAGTCACCATCGTTGCCGACGCGGACCAGCGAATCGACCGGCCCGATGAGGCTGCCTATCTCGCACAGGCCAGTCAGCAAGGTGGTGGTAATACGACCGAGCAGGTCCGTCCTGCGGCGCCCTTGCAAAGTGCCATGCCGGTGGATAATGAGGGCCGTGATGACGGCAACGCATTGCTCGATGCCGAGGCGCACGACCAGTCGGCCGACGAATTACTGGCGACTGAAAATTCGAGCAACCGGCAAGTGGAAATCGACCCTCGTTCCGATCCTGAGACCGATAACTCGACCGCAATCGCGATGGAGGCTGGTCGAGAGCAGACCTTGCCGCTGCCCCAGGAAGATGAGGCAAGCATGCTAATCCGGGACGATGAACCGAGACAGCTGATCGTCAGCGCTGATACGCGAGAGTCCGTCGTTGCCGCCTATCTCGACAACTGGAAACGTCGTGTCGAAGCCGTTGGTCGCTCCTACCTGCCACAGCTTGGCAATCTTGCGAATATTTCCGGCAGTCCGACCGTGATGGTCGCAATCGATGCATCCGGCGACCTCAGCGAAGCGGTTATTCGCAAGACGAGCGGCTCCACGGTACTCGACCTTGCCGCTCTCGACATTCTGCATCGGGCATCGCCATTTGATCCGTTTCCGGCCAAGGTCACGGCGGAATACGACGTCGTGCGCTTTGAATACAAGTGGCTTTTCACCGATCAGCTGATGTCCGGTACCGCCGAGTAGGCATTGACCGGCGCTTGTGCCGGCGAGCAGGAGCGCCGATACTGAGGGTATGGAAGCAGATCGATCACTAACAAATCAGCTACTTATCGCCATGCCGGGCATGGCCGATCCGAATTTCAGCACCACCGTTACCCTCATCTGTGAACATAACGAGGAAGGTGCGCTCGGCATTATTATCAACCGCCCGCTGAACCTGAAGCTCTCCGGCCTGTTCGACCAGCTCGCGGTTGCCGACGCAGATCCCGAAGCCTCCGAGAATCCGGTCGTTTCCGGCGGTCCGGTCGGTACCGAACGCGGATTTGTCCTTCACGACAAGAATCACCGCTTTGAAAACACGCTGTCCGTGTCGGAAGACATCCAGTTGACGTTTTCGCGGGATGTTATTGACGCGATGGCCCATGGTCATGGTCCGGACAAAGCGCTGGTCGCCATAGGCTATGCCGGCTGGGAGGCGGGGCAGCTGGAAGAAGAGATGCTCGCCAATTCCTGGCTCAGCGTTGCCGCAACGCCGGAACTGGTCTTCGATACCCCGTTTGAAGAGCGCTGGAACTCGGCGGCTCGTACTTTGGGTGTCGACATGGCCAGCCTGACTGCGGATGCCGGTCACGCCTGACTTGTCCCGACCCCGCACTATCCTTGCTTTCGACTTCGGACTTCGTCGCATCGGCGTGGCGGTCGGCCAGGACGTTACAGGCTCAGCCAGTCCGCTGGGAGTCCTGGCGAACCGGGACGGCGGCGTGGATCATGATGCGATCGCCGCGCTCATCAGGGAATGGCAGCCAACCGGCATCGTGGTTGGCATGCCCTCGCATGCCGATGGGTCGCGGAGTGACCTCAACGATGCCGTCGATGAATTCATCGATGAATTGCAGCGCTACGGTCTGAAAGTCGAAACGGTCGACGAGCGCTATACCTCGGTCGAAGCCGAGCAAGTCCTGAAAGATGCCCGGATAGCCGGGTCCCGCGGTCGCATATCGAAGGAAATGATCGACAGCGCGGCCGCCGTATTTATCGCTGAAAGATACTTCTCATCTGGGTAGAATGCCCCCGCCATGGAGCCAGACGACAACACACTTCAGTTCGACAAAAACGGAAACCTGCGGCACCTGTTATCGCTGCGCGGGCTGTCGGCAGAATTATTGACTGAATTGCTTGATGACGCCGAGGGCTACCTGACGAAAGCCGGTTCTCTGCCCGCGAGGGACGAATCACTGACCGGCCGCACCATCGGCAATCTTTTTTTTGAACCCAGCACGCGTACGCGCGCATCGTTCGATCTTGCCGGGCGCAGACTGGGAGCCGACGTCCTGAATCTCGACGTCAATACCTCGTCGCGCAAAAAAGGTGAGAGCATCCTCGACACCATTTACACGCTCGAGGCAATGCACGTTGACATCATGGTCGTCCGTGACGCCGGTGACGGTGTTCCGGCTTACATCGCGCGTCATGTAAAGGATCATGTCAGTGTTCTGAACGCCGGCGAGTCCGACGTGTCGCATCCCACGCAAGGGCTGCTCGACCTCCTGACGATTCGTCAGCACAAGGCTGATTTCAAGAACATGATCGTCTCGATTGTCGGTGACATTCAGCACTCCCGGGTTGCGCGATCCGCATCCGAAGCCCTGCAAACCATGGGCGTCGGGGAACTGCGATTGATTTCTCCTCCGGCACTTGCCCCGGACCCTGCGCGATTTCCAGGCGCACGAATCGTTGACAATATTGCCGAGGGTCTCAAAGACGCCGACGTCGTCATGGCACTTAGAATTCAACGCGAGCGAATAGGCAACCTCGATGGCGTGCCCGGCATCGACGAGTACTACGCGAACTACGGCGTCAATCATGAAAACATCAAGCACGCCAAACCGGACGCCATTATCATGCATCCGGGGCCGATGAACCGCGGCATTGAAATTGAAGGCGCGCTCGCCGATGGACCACGATCCGTTATCACCAAGCAGGTCACTAATGGTGTTGCCATTCGCATGGCCGTTTTGAATCGGATCGGCAAAATGATGGACGCGCGGTGACGACAGCCGCGCAAAAAAAAGCACAGCAGAATCGCGGCAGCATTTTCCTAGAAGACGGTGCACTGCTGAACGTTGAAGAATTTCCCGGCGATCAGTTCATCATGCGAATTCGGTCTCCGAAGTGCGCAGCCGCGGCAGCGCCCGGCAGTTTTGTTCACCTGAGTTGCGACGAAACCTTGCCGATGCGCCGGCCGCTATCGATCATGCGCGTCGAAGACGATTGCATCGAGGTCCTCTACAAGATCGTTGGCAATGGCCTGCGATGGCTGTCGAGGAAGCGACCCGGCGATTCAATCAGCGTACTGGGACCTATCGGGCAATCCTTTCAATTGCACGAGGATCGCCCCAACACGTTGTTGATCGGCGGCGGCGTCGGAATTCCGCCCATGGTGTTCATTGCCGACCACCTTAGGCAGAACCCGTCCGGCTGGAATCCGCTGGCAATACTCGGGTCAGAAATACCGTTTCCGTTTGCGTACCGCGCCTCGGCTATCGAAACGCCCTGGCTGGGTGAGGACATCAACGCGACCATGCCATTGCTGGAAGACTGGGGTATTCCCTGTCGCCTGGCGACGCTGGCGGGTTACAACGGATGTTTTGATGGCTACGTGACCGACCTTGCCGATCGCTGGTTGTCGACTTTGAATCCTGGCGAACTGGCGAAAACCGAGGTTTTCACGTGCGGGCCTACACCGATGCTCAAAGCGGTTGCCACACTCGCGGCAAAATATTCGCTCCCCTGCCAGGTGTCGCTGGAAGAATTCATGGCTTGTGCTGTGGGTGGGTGTGCCGGTTGTGCCGTGAAAATCAGCACGCCCGACGGCGAAGCGATGAAGCGAGTCTGTGTTGACGGACCGGTATTCGAGGCATCAACCGTCGTCTGGTAGTCTGACCCCGTTGCGATTTAGCCGCCGAAATTAACCTTCGCTTCGAGGTTCGCCCTGGAATCGGCATGTGACATTGCCTCTTCCATCGTGATCGTTCCATTCTTGTACAGGTTCAGCAGCGCATCGTCGAAATTGACCATACCGGCCTCGCCACTGTCCTTGTGCGCTTCCTTGACGGCCGAAATATCGCCTTTCAGGATCAGGTCCTTGATATGTGGCGTGTTCAACATCAGCTCGACCGCGGCTACGCGCTTGCCATTGCGTGCTCGTACCAGGCGTTGTGAAAGAATGGCGCGAAGATAATGTGCGAGATCCATGAAGACCTGGCTGTGCTGTTCCTGCGGGAACAGGTTGATGATTCG
>JAUHYO010000072.1 GCA_030426325.1 Gammaproteobacteria bacterium
GAAAGAACGCGTCTATGAGGCAATTGCCAATCCTGAGCAGGTAACGCAATGGTTTCCCGAGACGCTCGAAGGTCGCTATGAAGTGGGAGAGCAACCCATCTTCGGGTTCGGCGACCATGGCAGGAGCCAGGTCTGCGTTATCGCTGCGCAGCCCTACGAATACTTCGCTTATCGATGGGTCCCCGGAGCCAATCACTTCCTGGGGGATGTGCTAGGAGTACCCAATACCCTGGTCGAGTTCCGCATCGCGACGTTGCCAGATGGGATGTGCAAAGTGACGCTTACAGAATCCGGCTTTGAAGACCTGCCAGCGGAAATGATGGAGTCTGCATTCAAGCAAAACTCCGGCGGCTGGGACTTCATGCTTGGACGGCTGGAAAACCACATTGAAGCTGAATAAATGACTGAAGCGGCGATTTACAAAGCACTCGGCGCTCCTGTTCGATTAGAGATCGTCAAAAGGCTGTCGCTTGTGCCCGGCTGCACTGTCGGGGGCATTTCAAAAGATCTGGGAATATCGAGACAGGGCGCGAGAAAGCAATTGCAGGTTTTGGTCGACGCGAATGTTGTGCATCTCATGCAGCGTGGGCGGCAAACGCACGTGACGCTGGATACCAAGACCCTCCGAGCCGCACGGTTGTTTATTTCACAACTGGAGCGTCAGTGGGATGACCGGCTTGAGGCATTGAAGAACTATGTCGAAGTGTCGGACTGAACCTAGACCGGCGCAAAAGTGCGATGCATTGTTTGGCCAGCGAATGAAACGACCGGTTCGGCTAGCCGCACCGGTCGTCTCTATTGGGTATTCCTACGAATTGCTCGAGCGACGCCCATCCACACTGAGTTCGCCTGGACCATAGGCAGCAACAAGCAACAGACCGCCGATCATGGATATTTCTTTCCAGAACACGCCGCCAAAATCGCCATGGAAAATAAACGCAGTGCCTAGCGTGAACAACACGAGGAGCAGGGCAGCGATGCGCGTCTGAAAGCCGATAATCACGGCCAGTCCGCCGAAGAGCTTGATTGCGTAGCCAGCATATACGGCGATGGCCGGTACACCCTTAGTAGCGGCATACTCGACGGGTGCGTTGCCGGTCAGCAAACTGAATCCACCCATGAAATAAACCAGCACAAGCGCAGTGCGCGCGATGGCAACCACATACTTGTTTTCAACAAAGTCGAGCATTTTTCTTCTCCTTTGTGTCTGAGGTCAGACTATACCAAGTTACTGTCGTCCTTATCCTGACGGACAGAGAATCGGAATACAGCACAGGCTATTTCCGCCGCGTTTTCTTATCGATTAGAACAGCTTGCTGCCATTTGCTCGGTTTCTTGTCGGAGCGATGAATGCAGCCTGCCCAGCAACAAGGGCGCCGTCGACCTTCGGCAAGTTCTTCGACTGTTCGCCGGATCCGTCTCGCGCGAGTCTTTTCTTGCTTCGCGTCCTCGATCCAACAAAGGAATTCGTTGCGTGCAATTGGGGTCAGGCTTTCCCAGAGGTCGGTGATATCTTTGGACGCCGTCAGTGCGGCGATAAGATCGCCGGGTACCTCATGAACAAGGCCTTTGGAAACTGTCTGTGACATAAATTGAACCCAATACCTGTCAGGACGATCAACGCGTCCAAGGCACCCGCTACCTTGAAACCAGCCTACGGCGTCGTACTTGCGAACGCAAGAAGGAGTCCGAAGCCGAGCAGCAAGCGACGCGAATTGTCAGGGGGCTTTGCGTGACTCGATTGCAGCAGATCGGGCACTCAGTACAAGAACTCCCAGTGCCGTACCGACCGGGATAAATGCCATCCACATCCAGGCCAACACGCGAGTCGTTTTCAGATACCACGCAGTACGGTATCGCCCTTTCAGGATCAGCAGCCAGGTCGAAATGGCGCCAATTATGCCGATTCCAATATAGGGACCGTAAGATGCCACTGTTTCCAGAACGAGTCGCTTAAGAACTGCTTTGTCACCCGCAGCAATTTCAATCAATTTGTCGATAGACGCGTAGAACTCAAAAAGCATGAAGGCGATACAGGCGAGACCGACGACCTGTGCGCCCACAGAGATTGCTGCAATAGCCTTCAACTAAGCAGCGCTGGCATAGCGTGCAGCACAACGTCTACAGCGAAATGTGCCGCTATTGCAGAGATGATTCCGTGTTTCCAGAAAAGCCAACCGCAGGCAACGCCAACCAGCGCATTACCCAGCATGGTTGCCGTAATGCCAATCGACGTTGCCGCGCCAGCGGCCGCGAGCTGCGGTAGGTGAATCAGGCCGAATGCGAACGCCGAAATTGTGATTGCGGCCCAGGCGATTCGGGGCGTCAGGTCATGCTGTCCCAGCACCCGGACCAGAAGCCGGGCAAGGATTGTCATTGCGCCGAGCCTGACCCAGACTTCCTCACCTATAGCCGCGCTGATGGAAACAAGTAGGCCACCAATTACACCGCGGTGACCGAGGTCCGGCAACTCCGAGGGCAGCCAATCCAGAGTTGCAAGCCGTAGTAGCCACAGGAAAAGACCGATTAATAGCCCAATGCCTGTGGCCAATGCCGTGGCTCTCATGAGCTGCCGCAAGGCGCCCGGGCTTCGGGCGAGCAGCGCACTAAGCAATGGCGCGCCCAGTCCAATTCTTGAGCCCAACAGCAGCCCCAATGCTGCAAGTGGCGCAGATACCAGCAGCAATGCGATCGCGCTCGGCAAAAAGATTTCCGCGAAGCTCTTGTCCGATGTAAACGCGACGGTAACCAGCTGGGTTACAAGAGTTAGCGAGACCAAGACGAGGAGTGGCAACCAAAAGGAATAGACCTTTTGTGGATCTTGACGGGTCAAGTCGATTGTCTGGACTCCATTGCTAAATGTTTGCCATGGGTTGCGGCCAATGCGTCACAATTTTAGTCAGCGACCGCTGTCGTGTAAACATGACTCATGCAAATCGAGTGCGCCGTGCTCCTTCCAAATTTCTGCAACCGATTCGACAAGACGCCTATACTCGTCCAGGCGATCGCGCGAAACGGGCAGTACGAACCCGTCGATGTAATTAGACATGATTGCTCCGATAGTTGTAGACGGTTCTGGTTTCCTCGGGCGGAATACCTCCATAGGTCTCGCAAGACGTCAGGTTAGTGCGTCTGGGTACGGGGTATTCTGCATTGGCCCAGGGTGGGAATACTAGTAGGATAACCAGACCTCTTGTTGCTGACTTGAGAAAGCGAAGGTCCGTTGGCAAGTATCGTATATGCGGCGCATTCCAGAAAATGAATAGAACTTGATCATTTCATTCACGACACTTGTTTGGCTCAGTTTCTTGCTGCTAATCGCCGTTGTCGTCTCATTGGATCTCGGGGTTTTTCACAGAAAGGCGCACGTTGTTACCCTTCCCGAAGCGCTAGGTTGGACTGCAGTGTGGGTCACTCTCGCGCTGATCTTCAACATCGCTATTTATTACCTCTACGAACTCAACCCATCCGGTTGGGATTTGGACACGGAACAGCTGACCGGCGCGGAGGCCGCGCTACAGTATTTTACGGGTTACCTGGTCGAAAAGTCGCTGTCGGTAGACAATATTTTTGTCATCGCGATGGTGTTCGCGCACTTTCAGGTACCACTCGCACAACAGCACAGAGTACTTTTCTGGGGGATTCTTGGTGCTGTTGTCTTACGCGGCATCATGATTTTCGGTGGTGTGGTGATCATTGAGCGGTTCGACTGGGTTGTCTACGTACTTGGCGCCCTGCTGCTGTATTCCGCTGCGACCATGTTGGTCGTCCGGCACGACAGCGCTCCTTTAGAGGAACATGCGATTGTCCGCCTGGTACGACGTGTTTATCCAGTAACTACAGAATTTCATGACAGCCGATTTTTCGTGCATCTCAATGGTGTACGAACGGCAACTCCGCTTTTTCTCGCCCTGGTTCTTGTGGAAACCAGTGATGTTGTGTTTGCTATCGACTCGATTCCGGCGATCTTCGCGATTACGCGAGACCCATTCATAATATTCACATCAAACGTGTTTGCGATTCTCGGCTTGCGATCCCTGTACTTCGTTCTCGCAGGACTCATGGAGAAGTTCCGTTTTCTAAGGATGAGTTTGGTTTTCTTGCTCGCATTCATCGGCGTCAAAATGATCTTAAGCCATCACTACCAGATTCCGACTTTAGTGTCGCTGGCAATAATCCTTGGCATTTTGTCGGTCGGGATTATGGCTTCGATGAAGACTTTTCAAGACGGCGCCGCACTATTATCTCCGCTGGCCAACGAACTGGAACACCTGGTCATTACGTCGTATCGACAAGCTCGCAAGGCGGTTATTTTGCTGTTGGGATCTTCGGTCTTGTTAATCGGACTGGCGATGATCCTTCTACCCGGTCCCGCGTTCCTGGTAATTCCGCTTGGCCTTTCGATTCTTGCGGTAGAGTTCGCGTGGGCACGGCGTTGGCTGATTAAAATCAAAATTAAGATTGCAGACGGGCAGAAGAAGGTCGGCAATGTCTTTGGGCGCGATCGCGGACCGGAGCCCAAGCAAAAGACACCCAAACCGGATAGCTAATTGTCGCGGGTGGTTTCCGTCCCCCGACGTTGTCGCGCTCGCCGTGCCAACATGTTCAGGCTCTCGACTAATACCGAAAAGGCCATTGCTGCATATATGTAGCCTTTTGCAATCGGCGCGCCGAAGCCATCAGCAACCAGCGTCGTGCCAATCAGCAGCAAGAAGGCAAGCGCCAGCATGAGCACTGTTGGGTTACTGTGCACAAACCTCGCCAATGGGTCTGCGGCAAGAAGCATAGTCAAGACAGCTATGACGACAGCAACAACTATGATGGGGATGTGGGGCGTCATACCGACCGCCGTAATAATGCTGTCGAGTGAGAAGATCAAATCCAACAAGAGGATTTGGCCAATAGCGGCGCCCATACTCGTTGCGACGACGGCCGCGTTTAGGCGCTGCGGAGCAGGACCGGGATCGACCGAATGGTGAATTTCCGTAGTCGCTTTCCATATCAGGAATAGTCCACCGCCGATAAGGATCAAGTCGCGCCACGAGAACGGCTGCCCCAGAATCTCGAATACTGGTGCCGTGAGTTTGATGATGAACGCGATCGTTGCAAGCAATCCCAGCCTTAAAACCAGTGCGGCTCCAATTCCGATCCTTCGAGCCCTTGATCGAAGGTGTTCGGGCAGTTTATTCGACAGCACTGAGATGAATATAAGGTTATCGATGCCCAGGACGACTTCCATGACGGTCAGCGTAGCCAACGCTACCCATGCTGTTGGGTCCGAGAGTAAAGTTATTATGTAGTCCAATGCAGGCTCATTGACTTCGTTACCTAAGTGTTAGCCGAAAGTGTAGCTCTGATTTACCCGCGAGAGCGATTTTTCATTTTTGCGGTTGGTCGGTCCCCACATTGCACAAACCGTCGTTGATGAATGCGCTGGCGCTTGAAAAATTGAAAGCGCGATTCGATGGACCGTTTGTTCGCAGGTATTCCAGCCTTTCCTGTGCATCGACCAGATCGGGAATCTCGCCTTTCGAGACGCTCCACAGCACCATGTTGGTGAGGTCACTTTCAACGAACCACTCGCTTGCCCGGTTCAGGTAGCGACGGTGAATGCCTGAATAAACGAACTCATGCAGAGCCTCTATCGATTCCCACAATGAACGCGTCGCAAAGAAAGCGTCGTCGATCACGTCTTGAGCATTCCAGACATGCCCGCGGGCCGTTGATGCAGCCCGGCGGATCATGTTGGCACCAGCCGAAAACCCGACGAGGCGTGGGTCATCGGGTCCGTGGCGTAGCTGCGCGAGGTTAAACTGCGCTATCAACAATTCTCTTGTACCTTTGAGTTAGCATCGCTCGATCGCCATTGTATCAGCGCCTAACCTGCGGTCCGGTACGTCCCGGTCGCTGCAGTTGTTTGTAGTGGGCAGGCACCCAGTTATCCTCCGCGAACTACCAGCGCCAATCGGCCCGCGGCAAGCAGCAGCGCGAGTACCATCGTCGCAACGGCGGTGACGGTAAGATCTGGGAAGAAGGCAAAGCCAGTGGGGAAGCTGACGCCTATCATTTTTTGAAATCCGAAATACACAACATAGACACCGGCCACCAGTCCCAGCACCGCCGCGACATTAAGGGCTCGCACCCAGCGGCGCATGTGCTCAGGGCGAAAGAGCAGACGCCGTCCGGTTTTGTATAGCAACATCAGCAGCCCGAGTGGTGCCATTACGGCCGACCAGATCGCCGTTCGTGCGCCGATCGATGCAGCCGCAGGCATTGGGTCCTTTCCCAACGCGGCATGCGTCACGGCCCGGGGCAAATCACCGTGCGCGAGGCCTGACATGTTGCTTAGCACGACCACCACATCGCCCGTTTCGGGCACCAACGTGGCAAGCGTAAAAAAGCCAGGTGTAAAACCGGAATGCTCGAAGACCGGCTCATCCCCGGAACTGTCGGTATACCAACCGTAGGCATAACCCCACTGTTCGTAGAAGGGCCGGATTGCGAACAACCTGTCCGCGCCTTCAGGCACAACGCGGGGATCATGAATGCGTACTGCCTCGACATAGCGAGCCAGGTCTTCGACGCTGGCTGAGATGCCACCGGCGCCAATCATGCGCCGATCTGGCTCGCCGTCCGGCTCAGGCTGCCAGGGTCGCGGTATGCCAAACCAAAGACGGTATCCCGTGGCCAACGGGATTGCATCCGAGGGCGGAACCCCCACAAAACTGTTGGTCATGCCCAGCGGCTCGAAGATGCGTGCCTTCAGTGCCTGTTCAAACGGTCGATCGTCCAGCACCTCAATGAGGTGGGACAACAGCACGTAGTTGGCATTGGAGTATTGGAAGGTCGTGCCCGGCTCAGCGAACAAATTAACGCCAGCCAATGCGGCAACCGCCGCTGCCGGGCCAGACAAACGGGCCCCGTCAGCCTTGACGCTATTGCCATCCAGTGTAGTCAGACCACTGCGGTGGGTGACCAGATGGTCAATGGTGATTCGATCCGATTGCGACTTGTCCGCAGTGCGGAATGTCGGAATAGTGCGCACGACCGGAGCATCCAGGTCCAGCTTACCTTCAGCCGCCATTTGCAAGATCACGAGGGCGACAAAGGACTTGGTGATCGACCCGGTTTGAAACACGGTTTGCGCAGTAACGGGCTGTCCGTTTGGCCCGGCTATGCCATAGCCCTTGGCGTGTAGTGTCTGCCCATTCCGTAAGATTGCAACTGCCATACCGGGTGCGCCAGCATCTTCGCGCATCGTCGACAACGCGGCATCGAAAGCTGCCACGTCGAAATTGTTGCTTGCACCCTGCTCAAATGCATATACCGGATGCCCGAGCACTACGACCAGCAACAAACTGATCGTTCTAATAGTCTTCAGTGGCTCAATCACTGGTCGGTTTCAGGTCCCGATAAGCAATGCGATCGCCCGCAAACGTGCCGATCCAAAGTTCGGCTCCGACTTGCAACGCCATCGTAATATTGCTGAAGAACTTGTGAGCGGGCGAACTTGCAAGAACGCTGTCCTGCATGGACTGCGGATCGATAGCGAGAACAGTAAACGGTCTGGGACAACTCGCAACTTCCTGGAGGTCAAACTCCAGCGACATCGGAACATCGCCACATACCGGGTCGGCAATTGATAGTCCGGCCGTGATCAGGTCGCCATTGCTGTCCATATGCAGGTTATCCGGAACAAATGACAATGCTCTGCTGCTACGTAACAGCCGCGTGGGATTGCTGTTCGAGAATGCCAGGATCTTCTGCAGGCCCGATGACGCAACGTAGAATTCCCGAGCATCCTCCGAACTTTCAATGCCATTCGCGTAAGGTATTTCGGAACCCTCAATCTTCGTGAAGCCCGAATCACCGGGAGACCATTTGTAGACAGCGCCGGTCGGTCTTCCTGTAAATGCTTCAGTGATGAGAATGCCGGTGTGGAGTGGGATCGTCGCGAGCAAAGTGCCATCGGCTAAAGAAGCAACGCTGTTCGCCTGCATACCGTCGGGCGTCAGGACACAGCCTGTCCAGGTGAGCACAGGCACCTCGCCACGTGCATCCACGTCAAACACCTCAATTGCTTCCCGCGCGCCATGGCCCACTACATAAAGCGTCGAATGACCGTCAAGCGCCGCGCGAATATTCAAACCATGCCCGACAAAGCGGTTCGGGTCGGGCGCCCCGGGACAATCACCGTAGGTCGCCATGTTCTGGCGGGCATGCGGTTCGCCTGCCGGGTAGAAATCGACCCAGGTCTTCTGCTGCGAATCGACAAGATACAAAGGCACATGCCCACCGAAACCGCTTGCGATGACCCATTTCGTGCCCGGGACTAGCACCAGGTCTTCTGCACTTACAGGGCCACAAATGTAGGAGTACTCGCCAAAGCCCTCGCATCCATCGGCAGTATCCGGCGCATCAGAAGCCATGACAGGCGATGTGATCCCAGAACCCCACAGCACGCAGGACAGTGCCGCTGCAATGACCAGTGACCTAAGCATGTTCAGTTTCTTGTGTGTTAGCAACAAGTTGTCGCGACACTCGAACATGATCAATTTTCTCATGCGGAGAACAACATTTGAATTGCATCGCGATTTTTCTTCCAGCCGGTTTGAAAGTGCAGCGCTTGTTAGTGAGCATGGACTTCGATGCCCCGAAATTGCTCTGGAAGGCGATCCTCCAACTCAGTCTTTATCGATCTAGGGCATATGATCGCATCGACATCCCGTGGCTCGACGTCTACAACATGAATATGTTTCGCCCACCCTTTCGGCGGTGATACATTCTTTATCGCCTCTTCGGTAGAATTCGAAATACTCCAATCAGGCAACGGATTCACGACCCGCCACTCGCGCTCTTTCGAGTGTTTCGCCGGCTCCATGAATTCGTAGATGTGTAACAAGCTAGCGTAAAGGGGCTGTCCGTCGAGACCGGCCATCGCTGCGCTGACTACCCACTGTTGCATTGCTTCATCATCAGGATACTTCTGTTCGGCGATTGCTTTTTGATAGGTCTGGGTGAAGAGGGACCTAAATGAATCAACGAGAGGCCCGCTCTCAGGCAGGTAAATGACAGGTTGTGCATTGTTTGCGATTGCCCAGTTCGTTGATACTTGTATCCCGAACTGCCCGAAGAATTTTGTTTCGTTTCGATCTGTCTCAATGCGATTTTCCGTCAAACACAATTGGCCAAAGGACTGAGGTTCTCGCTTCGAAAAGTCGAGGTCTGGCAACAATACGCTTATTACGTCGCGGTCGTTGCGCTGCCAGGCGAAACCATGTGAAAGGATGTTCAGCACAGCGTCGATCGAATTCGTGAAATGTGTAAGCTGTGGGATCATGCTCACTAACCTCAAGCTAACTTGCACCAAGTATCTGGCGCGGGCCTTGCCAAGCAAGGGTGAACAACAAGCTGCAAAGCCCGTCACAGAGACTGCCCAGCGGAAAGTGCAGTGCCCTGTTAGGTGCGACTTTCGCGATTGGCCACCCGACGCGAAACTTTGCGGGCCTCATGTTTTGAGAACCTGTCTTCAATGTCTCGGCCAATTTGGGTACCTCTCTCGATTTGAGTCTTGGCCCATACTCCGAGGCGCTGAATAATCTGTATCTCCTCGGGCAAGTAGTCCCACCTATAGTTATTACAATGAGCGTGGGCGGCTAAAAAATTGTCAAGAGAGTGTTGGCCGCCAGTACTATGTGCCCTAACGTGATCCGCCTGCCATTTTTCCCCAACAACACCGCCACAGATATGACATTTCCCGGCGGTAAAGCTTAGGACCTTTGCCCTTTCGGACTTCTTAAGCGCGCGACGCTTTGGCCGACTCAGTAATTTCTTTTTAGCTCTCCTATCGGCACGGAGTTCGATCAAGCGATTACGGAGCATTTGTGGTCTCGCAGTAGGCGTGGAGGTGAGTGGCATCTAACCTTAAGCTGGCTTGATCTCAGCTTATGGTGGCATTTTTGCGAACGCAAGAGCGGTGACATAAGCCGAGGTGCAAGCGCAATGATTTGTTAGGTGTCACTACTTGGAATCTGAAGTTGATAGTCTTCAACGTGCTCCTCAGTCAATTCTTCAAACGTGCTATTCGATAGCTTAATCTCTCCGGCCTCAACATTTCGAAATCGGCCGTCTGTTCCTACTACGGCGCTCCACTCGACCTCAAAGTCAAGTATTCGAACATTCTCCTGATTTGGGGAGATGTTTTGCGTGAGCAAGCCGCCGATTGCTCTTCCATGGTGCCGAAAAACCTGAACGACAGTCACTCGACTCGACCAAATAAAGTGGTTCTCGCCCTCAATTCGCACAAAAGTCGGGTGCCAAATCCACCGCCTTTCTTCGTTAATTGGAGCCCATTCTTGACTGATAGTTGTTCCCGCGCCGATCGCCAAGGAACTCAACGACAAAGCACCCATCGCGCCGCTTGGTGGAATCGTGAACTCAGATGGGAATTCGGAGCGAATACGAGAAACAACATCGGCAGAGTAAAAAAGGCAGCTTTCGTTTGACGGCGTATAAAATTTTTGACGAGCTCTTTTTCTTATGGCACTTACAAATTGAGTCGTGAGCTTTTCGTCCAGCAGTCTGAGGTCTGACGAAAACTCGTCCAGCGAGTCATAGCAGCTTACATGCGAGCTAACTTCAAGCCGACCTAGTGCTGCTGTTCGGAGGAGCCGGTCACTTGTCACAAACGCTATAGGTGTTCTGGAATGACGCCTTGCCAAATCGCAAACTATTTCAAGAATCAGTGCGTCTCTGAAGCCCTTCTCTCGATCTTTATCCTCCAGAAATGGCGCTCGGCGCCATATTGCGGCATCAATAACGCCATCCCAATCTACTTTCTTGACTGGTACCTCGGCCACGCGACCACCAAGTCTTTTCGTCCAACCATCAATTTTAGACTCAACGTCTTTCTTGATCCGAGCTTGGGTCACTCGGTGGCGATATGGCTTTGCGCCGATTGACGACATGGTTTCAAATTGCGTGTTTGCGCGATCGAGTGCCGTTAATGCGGCTGATGTATGCTGAAAAAGAAGTTCACCTCTGACGATCGCAGGCAGTATCAATTCAATCTCGTATTTGGCGGCATTAGACTCCCAAAATTTCGTGAAATCGGCGGAGACGATCAACTCAGATTTGTCACGATGCCACAACACGTTTGTGTCCGGAACTAGGACATGCTTAGGTGGTTTTTTTCGCTGGATTTTCGCCATGTTAGACCGTGACACCTAACGTTGAGCTAACTTGCGACCAGCTTTTGGCGCGGCTGTTGCGACTGCAAGAGGCGTGTCATGAGCCGGACGGCAGAGTGCAGCGACTGGTTAGGTGGCATATTATCGAGCTTTGTTCGCCTACATGAAACATCATTGAATGAACGTTAATGGCGCGAGCTGACCTACATAGCACCCCAGTTCTTCAGGAACTGGAATTCCTGGATTGTATCGGGCGAGGTTCCGTGCCAGGTAATCGGCCGCAGCGGAGTTGTTTGTAAACACGATCTCAATGTCCTGCATCGCTCCGCTCGAAGTAAACGTTCCGACAAGACATCCACAATCACCTTCCTTGAGCTTAACATCGAATACTTTTTCAACGAATGGTCCGTGAATTTTTCCGAAATATTCATTCGCCAGTTTTAGGCGTCCGCAGCTTGGCAATTCGAGCTGACGAAGCCGAGATGCAAGTGCAGTGACATGTTAGGTGGCTGCTCGTTCGGTAACTGTCAGTGTCAAACCGTTGCGTTTTTCAACGGTGACTTTGTCTCCGACTGCCAAGCTTAGTGAGGTGTCTGGGTTAACCCCTGATATCGCGGACACATCTGAAAAGGCCGATAATGGCCGTGGAGGGGTGTCATGCCAAAAAGAAGAAATTACTCGCCGGAGTTTAAA
>JAUHYO010000414.1 GCA_030426325.1 Gammaproteobacteria bacterium
GGGTATGACCGCCTGGGTGGGGCTGATGAAAACCGCCGCGGCGAAGCCCGGTGACACCGTATTTGTATCGGCGGCCTCGGGCGCCGTCGGCAGCATCGTCGGACAACTCGCCAAGATCCACGGTTGCCGGGTAACCGGGTGCGCGGGCTCTGACGAAAAAACTGAGTTGTGTGAAAGCGATTTCGGCTACGACGCGATGTTCAACTACAAGACCAGCGACAACATCGCCAAGAGCATCGCCAGCGTGTGTCCGGACGGCATTGACGTCAATTTCGAGAACGTTGGCGGGAAGATTTTTGAAGCGGCACTCTGGAATATGCGCAACTTTGGTCGCATTGCACTCTGCGGAATGATTTCCAACTACAACGATGCGCATCAGGAACCAGGCCCGCGCGGCATGATGCTGATGATTGCACGACGCCTGACAATCAAAGGTTTCATAGTCAGCGACGATCGCGATGCCTGTATGGAGTACGTACGCAAAGCGAGTGGCTGGCTGGCCGAAGGTCGCCTGAACTACCGGGAAACGGTGGCCGAGGGAATTGAGAATGCGCCGCAGGCATTGCTAGATGTATTGCAGGGCAAGAACGTCGGCAAGCAAATCGTACGCCTTGCGGAACCCGGGTAATACGCAGACCGACCAGCGCATTGATAATCTTCGGCTGCCTCCAATACTCGGCGGACGAAAGCAGAGCACAAAAAAAGCCCCGGACCAGCCGGGGCTTTCTTGTTTAGCGAACCGCGTCTATTCGTAGTCGTAAACAACTTCCAGACCGTACACGCGGCCTTTGTTCAGCGGCGAGAAGGTCGCTTTGCTGCCCGACAAACCTGGCACCGGGAATCCCGGACTGCCTGGGAAGTTGCCTGGCAACTGGGTGTCGCCACCGATCGTTGACTCGTCTTTCAGGTTCTTGCCGTAAAGCGAGAACTTCAATCGGTTGTCTTTGAAGCCCAAATTTATACTGGCATCAAACATGTCGGCAGCTCGCAGCGAACCACGGTTGTTATCAGTGTACTTCGCTGGATCGCGGCGATAACCGCTGGCCTGCATCGACAGATTACCCCAGGAATAGTCGCGGGTGTAAACCAGCTGCGCACCGTAGGACCAGGGAGCAAGCCGTGGCAATTGCAGTGCACGGTCACCCGCGTCGATGACACCGTCACTCGAAATGTCGAAGTTTACTTCGTCGTACTGGCCGTCAACGTAGCCAAGACTGGTGGACAGGAACAACGAATCTGACAGCACCCAGCTTGCTTCGAGATCGAGGCCGGTGATGGTAGCGTCAGCAGTGTTTTGGATGATCTGCACCACACCAACGACCGGATCGGTGAGGTTAACCTCACGCTGCATATCTTCGATAGTGTTGTGATAAGCAGCGGCATTCAATCGTACGCGGCCGTCAGCAAAATCCTTCTTGACACCCACTTCGAATGACGACTGCTCTTCTTCATCGAAGCTGCGGTTCGGAATGGCAACCGCGGTGTGACGCATGTTGTAACCACCACTGCGGAAGCCTTTTGTCCAGAAACCGTACAACTGAGTCGAGTCGTTCGGCTTGACCTGAATACCGATTTTCGGCGTGAAATTCTTCCAACTGCGGGAATCATTAAGATCAGCACTGGCGCAACCGGCATCAATCGTACACAGGTTCAACGGAATCGACGCGATCCGTGCCGTCTTTTCTTCTCGCGTATAGCGGCCGCCAAAGTTCAGTGTGAATACGTCATTCAGAACAACATCAAGAGACGCAAAGACAGCGAATGTTTCCGACTCCTGATCGCCGCCACCCGTGATATCCAGCGCGCCACCTTGAATTAGCCGGCGCTCAAGGTACAACAGGTCCTGCTTGAAGAAGTAGGCACCGGTCGTCACGTAAAGGTTGTCGTATGAACCGGAGTAACGCAGCTCGTTCGAGAACTGGTCCTGCTCCGTACGCGCTGGCGCGTGAAACAGGAATATCGGTGACGAATCAATATCACTCAACGTCATTGATGAATACTCGCGCCAGCCAAGAATGTTGACGATCTCACCGTCACCGGCATTCACATCGAACGTTGACTCAAACGTGAACTGATTCCATTCATTGTCATAGTAGCCAGGCTCGTCAATCGCGAATCCGAAACCGGTCGTGCCGTACAAGCCCTCATTCTGCGATGCCGGGCCATCTCCTTCGGTTTCGCCATGCTCCATACGCAGCAGGAAGTTCATCGAATCATTTGGCAGATACTCAAGGCCGCCACGAACCATCGTCGTTTCAGCCGCACCGTGGTCTTCACCGGTTGCCAGGTTGGTGTGCCAGCCACTGTCGTCATTGCGGTACAAGGAAAACTTGCCTCGCCACCGGTCGCTCAACGGACCGGTAACA
>JAUHYO010000073.1 GCA_030426325.1 Gammaproteobacteria bacterium
AAGAAGAGGTCGAGATTATTCTCGACCACTTGCATTCGAACGGATTCATTCTGCAGCCGCAATTCACTCGCGCTGACGACATCGCACAATCAGCTGCGCTGTAGGAGAGAAACATGATTAAGCCACATGGGGCGGATGCCCTGAACCCTCTTCTGGTTACCGATGCAGCCGAACACAAACGGCTGCTAGCGGAAGCGGCTACCCTACCCTCAGTACTCTTGTCTTCCGCCGCAGCGGCGAATGCAGTCATGTTGGGCGGTGGCTATTTCACCCCATTGTCCGGTTACATGAACGTCGCCGATGCCTTGAGCGTTGCAGAAAAAATGCAGACTACAGGTGGTCTCTTCTGGCCGGTCCCGGTCCTGAACCTGATCGACGACCCGTCCGGCATCGCCGGCGCTCCTCGCATCGCGCTGCGCGACCCGAACGTTGATGGCGAACCTGTTATTGCTGTAATGGATGTCACAGCCATCGAAACCTTGTCCAGTGATCAGAAAGCGCAGATCACGCAACAGATTTTCGGCACGCTCGACACGGCTCATCCCGGCGTTGCCGTCTTCGAAGCACAAGGCGATCACTGTGTTTCCGGACCAATCCAGGTTCTCAACCTGAGCTACTTCGAAACGGAATTCCCGGGCACCTTCCAGACGGCGGTACAGATTCGTGACGACATAAGCGCACGCGGCTGGGAAAAGGTTGTTGCATTCCAAACGCGCAATCCGATGCACCTGGCGCACGAAGAGCTCTGCCGGATGGCGATGGAACGGCTGGACGCCGACGGCATCGTGATTCACATGCTGCTCGGAAAACTCAAGGCCGGCGACATTCCTGCGGATGTTCGTGACGCCTGTATTCGCAAAATGGTGGACGTTTATTTTCCTGCGAACAGCGTGCTGGTCTCGGGTTACGGTTTCGATATGCTTTATGCCGGACCGCGCGAGGCTGTTCTGCATGCCGTATTTCGACAGAACATGGGTGCGACACACCTGATCGTCGGGCGCGATCATGCAGGCGTCGGTGACTACTATGGACCCTTTGACGCACAAGCGATCTTTGACGAAGTGCCGGAGGGTGCCCTGGATATCGAGATATTCCGTGCCGATCACACAGCCTGGTCCAAGAAGCTGAACAAGGTCGTGATGATGCGGGAAGCGCCTGATCACACGCCGGAAGACTACGTCTTTTTGTCCGGAACGAAGGTTCGTGAAATGCTTGGTTCCGGCATTGCGCCGCCGCCGGAATTTTCCCGCCCTGAGGTTGCACAAATATTGATGGATCATTACCGGTCGGAATCCGGCCAACTGTCCGCTTGAGAAATTTGTTGGTCGCGCGAGGGTCTTAGCTGGTAGATGACTGCCGCTCCCCTGCTTGTTCTATCGATGCTCGCCGCTTCCAGCGGCGACATTATTTATACGCAGGCCGAGGTGGCGGGCGCCACACTAAGCATTGAAATTCGGCAACCCATCGAAGATGGGAAGGCCGAAGAAGTGCTCGAATGGCTGTACGATACCGCGTCATTGCATCAAGAGGTCTATGGTCGTTTCCCGAATCCGGCGCCGCGCATCGTTGTCATTCCGTCGTCTCGCAGCAGCCACAGCGGTGACAAGGCGGTGTACTTCGGGCGCGTGACCCGGCGCGGACAGGAAACCGTCGAACTATTCATCAACGCCGATCGTCCAATCAATGAGTTCTACGAAGACTGGACCGCGACGCACGAATTCAGTCACCTGATGCTGCCCCTGCTGTCGCGCCGTTATCGCTGGATTTCCGAAGGCTTCGCCAGCTACTACCAGAATATCCTGATGTCACGATCCGGGCGTTACACACCGGCGCTTGCATGGCAACGCATCGGTGAAGGCTTTGGCCGCGGCGAAACATCGGGACCCGGACTGACGTTGAACGAAGCAGCGGCAAGCGGCATTCGCGACGCGCGGATGAAAATCTACTGGAGCGGCGCCGCAATTGCATTGCTGGCCGATATTGAATTGCGGCATCGGTCCGATGGCAGGCAATCGCTCGACAGCGTCCTCGGGCAACTGCAGCAATGTTGCCTGCCATCGTCCCGGCGCTGGTCCGGCATCCGTCTCTTCGAAAAGCTCGACTCGTTTCTCGATGCGCCGGTCTTTATGCCTTTGTACCGGCAACACGCCAATACGCAGGGTTTTCCGGACATGCAACCCGTACTGCAGAGCCTCGGCGTTCGACTGGGATCAAGTGAGGCATTCCTCGACGAACAACAGCCTTTATCTTCGATTCGCCGCGCAATCGACCATCCATCGAGTGGACGTCTCGATCCACCCTAGTCCCGTTTCCAGACTTCCACTGTCTCGCCCCTCGCCTCTTCGACGATAATTTCACCGATCTTGCAGGGCGCCTGGCCACCGGTGTCGTCGCAGGACTGCAGGTTTTCGAGTCGCTGCTTGTGACTTTCACTGACCGCCATCCTTCGCGACGAAACATCGGCAGGCACACGCCAACCGGCCGTGTTTTCCAATGCCGCGTTGATTTCGTCACGACTCTGATAGGCCTTGGTCTCGACCGCTGACGGTGCGCAGCCTGATTTTTGCCGGTTCACAATGACCTGTTCATTTTCATCTTTCATCGCGATCAGTTGCTGCAGTGCGAATTCGCAATCCGCGCGATTGACAAACTGCAGTTCAAATTGTTGTTCCTGGCAAACTGTCTTGCCGACCGGCGCGACGCATTCCGCCAGGGTCAGAATAAAAATTTGTATCCATGCTGTATCCATCACATTTCTCCAAATTCAGCTTGCTGTAAGTCCCTGCTTACCCTTTGTTGTCCGCGTAGAACATCGGCCCACCGCGGGATGCTGGAAATCCGTAGCCATAAACGTATACGACATCGATATCGCTCGAACGTTGCGCGATTCCCTCGTCAAGAATCTTGCGTCCTTCATTGACCAATGCCGAGATCAGGCGATCGACAATTTCCTCGTCAGTAATTGTGCGCCGTTCAACGCCGAGGTCTTCGGCCGCAATTTCAATGAGCTTGTCAACGGCGGGATCCGGAATGGCGCGCCGATTCTCATCATAAGAATAAAATCCGGCACCTGATTTTTGGCCCATACGGCCCAATTCGACGAGCAGATCCGGGACCCGGTAGGATTTCGGGTCGCCTTTCTCGGCGTCTGATAGCGCCTGGCGGGCCTTGTAACCCACATCCAGTCCGGCCAGATCAAACACTCGTAGCGGCCCCATCGCCATACCCCAGGCTTCCATTGCGTTATCGATCTGCTCGGGAGACGCGCCCTCCAGCAGCATGAGCTGCGCCGTCTCACCATACGGCTTCAACATCCGGTTGCCGATAAAGCCATAGCAGACACCGGATACGACCGGCACCTTTCCAATCTTTTTCGCCAGCCCCATCACGGTCGAGAGCACGTCGTCAGCCGTTTTTGCGCCTCGCACAACCTCCAGCAGCTTCATGATGTGCGCAGGGCTGAAAAAGTGCATGCCGATCACGTCCTGCGGTCGACCCGTCACTGCCGCAATCGCATCAACATCCTGGTAGGAGGTATTCGTCGCAAGAATTGCGCCTGTTTTGCAGGTGTCATCAAGCTTCTTGAATATCGTCTTTTTCAACTCTGGATCTTCGAATACGGCCTCCACGACAAGATCGACGTCGGCCAGTGACGCGTAGTCCGTGGAACCGGCAATTCGCGCGCGGTGCCCGGCCGCATCACTTTCACTGAGCTTTCCACGCTTCACACTGCCAGCGTAGTTGCGTTCGATGATTCCAAGACCCCGTTTAAGGGCTTCATCGTCGACTTCGATCAGGGTGACGTCGAATCCCGCGTTGGCAAAACTCATGGCGATACCGCCGCCCATCGTGCCGCCGCCAATAATGCCGACTTTTGCGATCGTTCGTTGCGGTGTATCCTTTGCAAGTCCTTCGACTTTCGCTGCAGTTCGCTCGGCGAAAAAGATATGGCGCATGCCTGCCGATTGGGGGCTGTCCATACACTCCATGAAGAGTTCCCGTTCTTTCGCCATGCCTTCTGCAAACGACGTCGTCGCACCGACTTCAACGCAAGTGACAATATGCTCCGGTGCAATCTGACCGCGCGCACGTTTGGCGAGCTCTGCGCGCCAGGCATCGAAGATGCCGGGGTCGAACTCCGGGACCGGTTGTTCGCTGCTGCGGCGAACAGGCGCATCGCTTGCGGCGAGATCACGAGCCCAGGCAATGGCACCTTCACGCAAGTCCCCCTCTATAATCCTGTCGATCAGGCCGATCGCCTGTCCCTCCTCCGCGGCAATCGGTGTGCCACTGGTAATGAGTTCGAGAGCCGCCTGCACGCCAGCCAGCCGCGGGGTCCGCTGGGTACCGCCCGCGCCGGGCAGCAGGCCCAGCTTGATTTCCGGCAGGCCAATCTTTGCCGTTGCGACGGCGCAACGGTAATGAGCGGACAGCGCAGTCTCAAAACCACCGCCGAGTGCCGTGCCGTGGATTGCGGCAATAACACGCTTTTCCGAGGCTTCGATGGCCGCCAGCAATTCCGGCAGCCAGGGGCTCTTCAATGGTTTGCCAAATTCGGTGATATCGGCACCGGCAATAAACGTACGGCCAGCGCACAGAATGACCAGCGCTTCGGATCCATCAGCCTGAGCCGCCGTAACCGCGTCCAGCAGCCCCTGGCGGACCGGCTGTGACAATGCGTTGACCGGCGGGTTATCGACTGTAATTACGCCTATGTTGCCTTCGAGCTCATAGCTCACAGGTGATGACATCTTGATTCCTTATTTCGACTTTACGTGGGGTATAATGCGCGGATGTACCGGCAACTTACAGAACAGGCTGAGCGATATATCAAGTCGCTCTACAGTCAGGACGATATCGCAGGCGAGCTAAAACGCAAGCTTGCCGACCTGATGGCGCGCGGCGAAGCGAACGCCGACGCGGCCTGTCGTGCACTGAAACTCAGCCGCCGTACCTTGCAACGACGGCTCAAAGCCGAAAAAACCAGCTTCCAGAAAGTGTTGCGGGAGGTTCGCGAAGTCCTCGCGGTCAATTACCTCGGCGATGCGCGGCTGAAATCGGTGGAGATCGCCATGCTGCTCGGCTACTCCAACATCAGTACATTCACGACCGCCTTCAAGTCGTGGTACAAGATCCCGCCGGCGGAGTACCGGCAAAAAATTCTAGGCGTATAACACCACCTGACGCTCGCTTTTCCGGATTTAGGCTATTATGCGCGGCTCGTTCGCGGAGGTAGGACATGCTCGAAAAACTGCAATTTTACATTGACGGCCAATGGGTGGACCCCGTCGAGCCAAAGACCCTCGATGTCATCAACCCGGCCACCGAGGCCGTGTACGGCCGCATCAGCATTGGCTCAGCTGCCGATGTCGACACAGCGGTTGCCGCCGCCACTCGGGCGTTCGACACCTTCTCGAAGACCAGCCGCGAAGAGCGAATCGCGCTGCTCGAGACTATTCTCGAGGTCTTCAACCGGCGATCGGACGAGGTGGCCGAGGCCATCATGGACGAGATGGGCGCCCCATGGGGATTGGCCAAGTATGCCCAGGCGGCCAGTGGCACCCAGCATATCGGCGGCGCCATCGCAGCACTGAAAACCTACGAATTTGAAGAAAAAGCCGGATCTGCGCTGGTCGTCAAGGAACCGATCGGGGTCTGCGGCCTGATTACGCCCTGGAACTGGCCGATGAACCAGATCGCGGTCAAAGTAGCGCCTGCCCTCGCGGCGGGCTGCACAATGATCCTGAAACCCAGCGAAATTGCCCCGTTCGATGCCCTTATTTTCGCGGAAATCCTCGACGAGGCCGGCGTGCCCGCAGGCGTCTTCAACCTGATTAATGGCGACGGCCCCGGCGTCGGCACGGCGCTCAGCCAGCACCCGGGAATCGCCATGGTTTCGTTCACGGGCTCCACGCGCGCCGGCGTGCTGGTCGCGCAGAATGCGGCACCCACGGTCAAACGCGTGGCCCAGGAGCTTGGCGGCAAGTCGGCCAACATCATTCTCGACGATGCTGATCTCGAGGAAGCCGTTGCCGCCGGCACCAAAGCGATGTTTGAGAATACCGGCCAGTCTTGTGATGCGCCGTCACGCATGCTGGTGCCCAAAGGCAAAATGGCCGCTGCGGCCGAAATTGCGGCAAGAGTCGCGGCCAGTGCTGCTGTTGGCAACCCGCGCGACAAAAGCACCCGCATTGGGCCGGTTGTTTCCGATGTCCAGTGGGCCAAAATCCAGCAATTGATCCAGAAGGGAATCGACGAAGGGGCAACACTGGTTGCCGGCGGTACCGGCCGGCCCGAAGGGCTCGAAACGGGCTACTATGTGAAACCAACCGTGTTTGCGAATGTCAGTAATGACATGACCATCGCGCGCGAAGAAATCTTCGGGCCCGTTTTGTCGATTATTCCTTATGAGGATGAAGACGATGCGATTCGCATCGCGAACGATACGCCGTATGGTTTATCGGGTTACGTTTCGTCGGGCGATGTCGAGCATGCACGAAAAATTGCAGCACAAATGCGTACCGGCATGGTCCATATCAACGGTGCCGAGCTGGAAGCTCTCGCGCCGTTTGGCGGTTACAAGCAGTCGGGAAACGGGCGCGAATGGGGCGCGCACGGAATCGACGAATTCCTGGAAGTGAAGTCCGTTTACGGCTACAAGAAGTGATAAATTTGATGAGATTAAAGAATCTGGCGCTGCCCCTGGTAGCCGCGTTGCTGGTCGCTGCCTGCGACAGTGGCTCATCTTTACCGGAAGCCACCGGCAAAGGCAGTATCCGCGCAATCAACGCAATGGCTTCCGCGCCGGAAGTCTCCTTCCTGATCGAGGAGCGCTCACTGGGGACGGCCGATTTTCGACAGGCAACGAGCCTGGTCGAATACGATGACCTGACGTATACCTTTAATTTCGAAACCTTCTTCGCTGGCGATACGGCGCTGACACGGTTCGCAACACGCAATCTCGATGTCGTCGCCGACATGGATTACATCATGGTGCTGACCGGATCATTGGCCAACGCGTCGGTATTGTTGTGGGAAACGCCGCAGCGCGCGTTCACCGCCACGGACACCGTATTTGAAGCCAGGTTTGCACACACGTCCGAGTCGCTCGGTACGGTCGATTATTACTTTGCAGCGCCGGGAACCGCCCCGGTGCTCGGCGAGGAAATCGCCACACTCGCCTTTGGCGAAATATCCGGCGTTGCAGACTATGCGGCGGGTGATTACGTTCTGACGGTTACTGCCGGTGACGATCCGACCGATATCTTGTTTCAATCCGACACCACAACTTTGGTCGCGGCGACCCAGTACACGATCAGCACGTTCGACGGCGGGCCGAACACGTTCGCACCGATCATTGCACGGGCGTACCCGACAACCGCAAGTGTCCTCACGTTCGCAGACAGTAACTACCCGGCAACAGTGGAATTCATCAACGGCTCGCTCGACCTTGGTACGGTCGATATTTACGATGATGAAACACAGACCTCTCTGGTCGTCGACGATTTGGCGCACAAGGGAATCTCGGCCGAGCTCAATCTTGTTGCCGGAAACAATGAAATTTCGTACACGCCGTCGGACGTCAACAGCCCCGTCTTGATTGAGGCAACAGTCAACTTCTTCAAGGGAATTCGCGGTCGCGTCGTTTCGGTGGGCGAAACTGATACGTTGCGCGCCGTGGCTTACAACCCGGATCGCCGTGGTGTCGACACCCACGCGAAACTCCAGATCTTCAGTGCGACGAGTAATTTTTCGTTTGTGAGCGTGTTTGCGATTGAGCCGGATGCGGTGCTCGATACGCAGGCGCCCATCCTGAGTTCACTGACAAGCGGTGCTGCATCAGCCAATTTGCCACTGGCGCCCGGTAGCTACGATCTCTACCTTCGGGAAACACTTGGCACGGAGAACCTGGCGGTCCCGCTCCGTATTGACGTCGAAATTGGTGACGTTGTGCACGCGATCATCTATGACAACGTGGATCCTGCCATCGTCGATTTTGAGTTGCTGCCGATCAATCCTTAAGAAGCAGTAGCCGCATCGATGTACGCGGCGCGATCAATTGCAGCTTCCTCGTCCGGAATGCGCTTTGTGTCATACATCGCCTGGTCAGCAACACTCAGCAGGTGCCAGAGCTCTTCGCCGTGCTTCGGCATCAGCGCGATACCAACACTCGCTGTGCATTTAATTTCCTGACCCTGGATGATGTAGGCCTCCGATGCTGTTTGCACCAGGCGTTCAGCGATATGGCGGACGTCGTCGATATTGACTCCGGGCAAGACAATCGCAAACTCATCGCCGCCAAGCCGTCCGAGTATATCTTCAGGGCGCAGACAGAATTCCAGGCGGTGTCCAAAGGCTTTCAGCAATGCGTCGCCCGCCTGATGTCCGAAACGATCATTGATTGATTTGAAGTGGTTGAGATCCAGGTACAGCACCGCGCCCAGACTACTTCGACGGATTACTGCAGCGCCTTCTTTTTCGAAACCGCGGCGATTCAGGATGCCGGTTAAGGGGTCACGCAATGCATCGGCGAGCATCTTGTCTTCATTGCGTTTGCGCTGCGTAATATCGACAAGTGTCACAGAAAAGTCATCGCCAACCGGCTCGCCGACAATACGCAGCCAGCTGTCACCGTCACTGGATTCGCCGGCCACTTCGAAACTAATCTGCGAACTCGCTTTTTTCTCACCGCCGAAATGCTGCAGAAGTCTTTCCGGGTTCAAATGCGTGAGTTTCTCCAGCGGCATTCCGACCAAAGTTCCATTGCTCTCACCTGCAAAGGATTCGGCAGCTCGGTTCGCAAACACACACCGGAATTTGTGATCCGGATCGTTAGCATCCCGCGCAAAGCGCAAGATGCCGTTTGACGACGTTTCAATCAGCGTACGAATCAGGTGCTCGGAATCGGCCAGCTGCCTCAGCGCATTGCGTCGCTCGGTGACATCGCGACAAACGACGACCATTCCAAGATTCTGGCCTTTAGGACCGGTCAATGGTCCGACGCTTACTTCATAGACATTTTCAGTATCCATGCGCAATGTCTGCGTAAGGTCCAGTTCCCTCGCCTGCTCGAGAATGGCGCGCGCAGCCGGAAAATCTTCCCAAAGTTTGCGCCCGATCAGTTCTTTTTCCTCCCCTTCAAGCAGGGTCTGAGCGGCCTTGTTTGCGCAGATTATTCGTTGTTCCCCATCCACGACGAAAATCGGATCGCGTACATGGTCGAACAGTGTCTGGTAAGCGAGCGGGCTGAATTCGTGCATGCGTAACTTGAGACTCGCATACGCGAACATGGGCCATACCAACGCCAGCGACACGGATGTGAAAGGAAAGTCCGGTGCCCCTACACCGAGAAACGTATTCGCGATACTGATGGAATACGGAAGGATTGCGCACAGTAGAAACATGATGAGCGTTTTGCGATGTGCCGGTGCGATCGTCGGCAATCTGCCAATCATCAGGATTGCGGTCAACGCGAACAAACCGTAGGTGAACGGTGCGTAAATCTTGTTGTACCAGTAGTGGTCCGTCACCTCACTGTATATCAGGCCGGTTGCAGTCTCATTCGCGATCCAGATGATATTATGCATTGAGTTCGTCAACGCCAGCCCGGTGGTCGCAACCGGGATAATCGACAGCATGATGATCAGCAGCGGATTGGGAGCGCCAACCGTGAACTCCCGATAAATAATGTAGAAGACGATCGGGATGAATCCTGCTGAGAAAAAACTCAACGTTCGCCCAATCCCGTAGAAATTGGCGTCAGTGGCCCCATAAGAAAAAGCGGATCCGGTTAGCATGCCTGCAATAAGAAACAGCAGAAAGCTCACCATATTATTGGCGTACTGGGGTGCCGAACGCGCGACATGTACGGCCAGGACCGCATAGGCGATGGCCGTAACCGCCAGGAATGGCGTAACTATTAGGTCTAGCAATGACATAAGGCCATGCTAGCTGGCAGCGGCGCTACATAATGCGACCTGTTCCGCATTCCCGATGCTGGAACGCGCGCCAGATCACACTTTCAGGCCTTCCGCGGTGTCCTCAATCAGGGTATCGACGACGGCCTTCAGGCTGTCCTCGATCGAGTTTCCGGCCGCACGTTCGAGTTCGAACTCCCGGCGCTGGCGGTGCGCGCTGGTACCCCGCGACAGAATCGCCCTGACACCTGCCAGTTCCTTCTCGCAACCCAGTGCCTCGGCATCTTCAGCCACCAGTGCGAAAATTTCCTCGATCAGGGTCTCGAAAGGCACAACAACGCCTTTGGCAAGGTCAATCATGCCTTCGTCAAAACTGTAGCGCATGGCGCGCCAGCGGTTCTCGCGGATCAGCATCGGTGTATAGATTCGCCACCGCTGATTGTGCGTGCGCAGCCGGTACAGCATGCGCAGAATGCAGACCAGCAACGCGGTCAGTGCGATCGTATCGTCGAGCCGGGTACAAACGTCCATGACGCGTGTTTCCAGCGTGGGGAATCGCGCGCTTGGCCGCAGATCCCACCAGATCCGGGTCGAATCTTCGATCAGTCCGGCGTCCATCAACACATTGATGTGGCGCTGGTATTCTGCCCAGCTTGCAAATCGCTCCGGCAACCCGGTTCTGGGCAGCGCATCGAAAACCGTCAGGCGATAACTACTGAGTCCGGTGTCACGTCCTCCCCAGAATGGGGATGAACAGGACAAGGCTAGAAGGTGGGGCAAAAAATAGGACAACTGGTTCATCAGGTCGATGCGCAATTCGTCGTCGCCGATTCCCACATGAACGTGCATGCCACAAATGACGAGACGCCTCGCAGCTCCCTGCATCTCGTGGGTCAGTTGGTCGTAGCGGACTTTTTCCGTGTGTTTTTGTTCGGTCCAGCTTGAGAATGGGTGGGTCGAAGCGGCGATCGGAGCAAGCCCGTGGCTATCGGCAACCTGGATAATATTGGTTCGCAGGCGAGCGAGATCTTCGCGTGCTTCCTGAACGTTGTTACAAACCTTGGTACCGATCTCGATTTGCGAGCGCAATAACTCCGACGTTACCTGTGCGCCGCACCGTTCCTCGGCTTCTGACATCAAAGTCTCCGGCGGGTCGACGACCAGCGCGCGAGAATTCTTGTCTACCAGTAGATACTCTTCCTCAACCCCTATCGTGAACGCTGGTTCGTTTGTTTTCATTATCTGCCCCACTATTGGCCAAACGTTTCGGTATCGTTTCGATAATGTCGTGCATTAAGCTGGCGATAGTAGCGACCCCGTCGTCGCTGTCGATCAGGTCCTGGCGAATCTCGATTCCAACGTGCGGGATACCTGCGGCTTCCGCATGGTTGTCGATTGTATAGTCCTGTGGCGCCCGGCCTGAATAGGGCTGATTGTCACCTACGTTGTAGCCGGCGGCAGCGAAGCCCTCAAGAAATATTTCCGGCAAGCGAAAATCGGTATCCCACAAGACACCCATGTGCCAGGGTCGCGACACACCGTCCATTACCGGCGTAAAACTGTGAACCGTAATGAACGCCGGCGTCCTGTCAATCGCCGTCAGTCGCTTGATTTGCTGTTCGATTGCGCGGTGGTACGGCCAGTAAATTGCCTCTGCGCGCGTGTCCTTGTCGGCTTGCGACAAACCGCGATTGCCCGGGATCAGGACACCGTCCCCAAATTGCAGGAAGGCACCGGGATCCATCAGCTCGCGATTACAGTCGACGATAAGCCGTGAGTATTGCTGCATCACAGCCGTGACGCCCAGCGATGACGCCAGGCGCTCTGTCAGCGGGCCCGCACCGATATCGACCGCAAGGTGGCAACGCCGGGCGAAAGGATCGAGACCCATATCACCCAGCGACTCC